>JAVCDJ010000073.1 GCA_030765845.1 Candidatus Stygibacter australis | reverse complement strand
ACGAGCTGCAGCCACTCTTCCATTATCATAACCATAGCAAATGTATCAAGCTCACAGTATTTAAGTAAGCCCTTAATCACTCGAGGCCCTTCTACGCTTGATAACTGAGAAAATTGCAGTTTTGCATAAGCTGACATCGCTGCTCCACCATCCGCTAAATTGTACTGAGTCATAAACTGATCTAAGATATGCTGGTCGATACCTTCAAACAGATCCGGCAGTAGTTTTTTAGGGATTAATTATATTTCCCTGTTCGTCTTTTTCAATCCATTGATGCTGTATGAAATTTAAACTTCTAAGTTAAGAAGTCACAGTATAAAGATTAGACTTAATGATTTAGAGATAAAACATAGAGTTGGATCACACAAATATAAAGATAAATTAGGGAATACTTTTTTCAGAGATTCTTCGTATATTCCAGTGAAAGTAGTAAATTCAGAAAATAAGTACCAAATGTTTCCATAGGAAAAATACAGTAAATTCAATTCTTTTTTATTCCAGAATTTAAAAGATGAATTACTATAGAAGAGCCTTATAACTAGGGAGGTTCCAATCTGGAACTCTCTCTTCTCCAAGAGAACTCAAATTGGCTAATAGAAAAAAGGGGCAGAATCAAAGACTGCCCCTAAATTGATTCATTCTTAATTTTTCCTACTGTCCTGTTCTACTGGAAATTCATCAATAAAGCCAACCACATACCTGAGAATCAGGGCTGCGTCATATGCTTCCAATACACCATTACCATCAACGTCACCAACCTCAATCTGCCATTCTTCCCAATCTGTGACTATCAAACAGAAATACTGTAATACCATTGATGCATCCATCGCTTCCACTTCCTGGTTATGATCAATATCTCCATAGGGATAACCCCCAGAAACTGCAGACGAAAGGTCACTTTCATTAGCATGACAATCAACTGCTGCAACCTGATAGTCACCTGACTCTCCGATAATATTCATTATTGGCTCTGTACTGTAATCCAGCAAGTCACCATCCCGATAAATGCTAAAACAAGCAAAATCTTCATCAACAGGTACACTCCAGACCAGATTTCCCGAATCAAAAAGAAGCTCTGACGGCACTGCCGGACTTATATTATCCAGTGAATTTTAGCCTGTCGGTTTATATATTGTGCTGTAAAATCATATATGACTTATAGTATTATGGATAAGTTGAACAGTCTCATCCTTGATGATTGACCTAAATTTAACATTATTAGTTTACATTGATAAGTTCCCAATTATCTGGTAAATTTACAGCATTCTTAACTATCAACTTATTAAAGATGTTACGTGCTTTATCAGTATAATAATACCTGTTATTCTCCAGATTAATAGTATAATAATTAGAATCAGGTTTTAATTTATCCAGAACCACACCATCAAATTTTTGAATATTTATTTCGAAATCTCCCTTAAAGAGTATATAATAGGTTTTCCTAAGCTGATCAAATACATTACCATCACCATTACGGCGGCAATCCGGCTCATCAATTATTGCGCCTAAATGAGTTATGAAATAATTAGTAGATTTTATCACAGGAAATGTAAATGAACCAGCTATATTAAATTCATTTACATAAGATGCAGGTACTGAATCAATTTTATCTGGGTGACGATTAATATATGTACCATTACGACTGCTGTCAATTAACTGGTTTTTATCAAAATTGAATATACAATGATGTCCGGAAACCCAATTGCATGGGATAACAAGATCATTATTAGAACATCTACCTATTGTAAACTTTTGCCTGAGTATAAAGTGATAAGTGATGCCGGTCATCTTTTCTATAATACTCAAATCTCCGGCATATCCAAGCTCTTTGGCAATTTCACCTTTCATATCAAACCAGTCGCTGAACTTCATCCCACAACTGATACAGATTTTTGCCCTGCTGCTGTTCTTCATTCCGCACTTTCCGCAAAACATATTTACCTGCTGAGGATGATGGAAGATAGCGGCGCTGCAATCACTGCAATACAAAGCATCAGTAATATTCGGTTTCCCACATTCCGGACAGTAGCGGGGATTATCTATAACTTCTTTATCTTCTGCTCCGGCAATGATAGTACAACGCGGAGCTTCTGTTCCGCAATAAGGGCAGAAATTAACCGTATTACTGATATTTTTACCACATTTACTGCAATGTAAACTCATTTATTTCTCCTGATAGAGATGCAAAATTACAATTTATTCAATATTTGCTGAACAATTTTATTTACTTTAGGTTCAAGTTTTCCAAAGGCGGTTATTCCGGCATTTTCAGCTGAAGCTCCAAAACCTTCCTCCTTGCTTATAGGTTCAGAAGCAATTAAAATTCCTTGCGGCATGCGGTAAAGAGACACAATACCTTGCCCACTTGTCACATACATATTATTATATCCCCCTACAGTAGAGGCATTGTCGGCTTCCAGATAAATTTGCAGAAAGATATCGGCATTGGTAGCGTTAATCTGATTAAGATCTAATTGACCTAAATTCTGGTGTGTAATAGAAATTTCGGTGGCAGAAAATCCTTTAGAGAGTACCTGAGACTTAATCTCTTGATTTAAGCTGCGAGGTGTGGTTATCGATGAGCCGTTTTTATAACTGACAGAGATGGTTATCGTTCTCATTCTTTGCAGATTGATATCCAGGGTTGAGATCGAAGGGAGTTTATCGATGTTTTCGATTTTGTCTGTATCAACTTCGATTTTGAGTGTAGTAAGCGGATAGCTGGCATCAATATTATGGATATTCAGCTCGCTTTGACCGTATTCTCCCGAGATAAAACTGGTTTGCATATCAACCCTTCCCCGAACAGTATTAGCCTTTAAAGGCAGCTTGGCAATGCTTTGTTTCCAGCCATCCTCATTCTTGTAGTTAGCTATAATTGTGGGCTTTCTATTTAGTATTCCCTGATTATCATAGGAATAAGTATCTTCATCGTACAGGCTGATTATGATACTATCGAAAAACTTATTAACCCGATTATTCAGGTAGGCTGTAAGGTCTTCATTTTGCTCATCATCATCAATATCTGCCTGTATAGGCAGTTTGCCAAAGATATTTTCCTGAATACCTCTGGCGGATACCCATTCATGCACAGCAGCGATGTATTTTCCTGAGGAAAACATTTCGTTTCCGTATTTTATGATAGAAACGATATTATTTATGTTTGCTTCGATCTGGCTTGTGACTTTTTCATTATATTCCTGCTTTGATTTTTGAATTACGCAGGTTATAACTCCCTTTTGGGGATAATCAGTATAAAGTGTTTCATTAACCAGATTTTCTAAAACAACATCAGTATATATATTGCTCTTCTTTTCTATCTCTTCTTCAATAATTTCTTTAAATACTTTTCCCGTCTGATTTGACTTTACCTGTAGATAGCGATTTATTTCAACTTTTACGGCAGATTTAATCTTAGAAGCCAAATCGCTTTTAGCACCTCTCTTAGCCAAGGAAGCGGCAGTAGAGTAACCTGTTTCCGTAATATCTGCTGAGTCTATTCCATAATAATATTCCTCGTCGGCTTTGATCATCTCTATTTCATGTCTAATTTTATCGTTTTTTTCTTCCATTTTGATCTGTGCATGGGTTATTGCTGGTGGTATTGGCTTTGGTTTTATCTCTTCATTTTTCTTTAAATTGCTTGAACTGCAACTGGTAAGAACTAATATTAAACTGATTAAAATCACTATTTTACAATATCTCATTTACTACTCCTTTAAATGAACTTAACTCTGTATTCATTCCCATTTATATTTACCATAGCCCCATCCTGTAAAATATCTGTGCTATTACCATTACGGTAAATGATCAACGGATCTTGCAACTTCAGGATATTATCTGATTGACTAAGGTCAAGTTTATTTCCCTTTATACTGAATTTCATTTCTTTATCTATTATTGCCCAGCTCTTATCTGCGCATTCCATAATAACACAACTAACCCAATTATCAACTTTTTGCAGACAAATATTAAGGTCAATAACCTTTGCCAAAGTAACTGTTTGATTATTCGTTATCTCTGTCCGGTCAATTTTCTCTCCTGCTTTATAACTGCCACCTGAGCTGTTCAGGTCTTCCAGATATAATTTCCCTTCTATCAATTCCATTTTAAGATGAGGTCTGCTGATATATTTGCTGTCTATAGCAATATCTACCTTCACTCCCTCATCTTCTCTACCTAATATAACTTCTGATTTACAGAAAACTGGCAGTATAATTCCTTTATCACTTTCCAGAAAAATACCTTCTAACACTTTGCTGTTATTCAATATATTTTTCATTTCCAGTGCTGCCTCATTATCAATGTGGTCTGTTAGTAACTCGTCCAGCTCTTTGTGAATTTCATAAATATCTGCTTCACCAATAATCGCCTTGATATCTTTTAGTTTAATTTCAGAGTGTTCTATTGCTTGGGAAATTTCTTCCTGCAAATCAGTTATTTGCTCATTTTCAGGATAAGCTTTCTGCAAAAATCTTACTTCCTGTTCTGCCATAGTCCATTTCCGTAGACGTATTATTTCCACAAGTTCTCTGTACTTGATATCAAATTCTGCCCTGATACGGTCTTCCTCTTCATAACCGATCATCTTTATATAAGAACTCTCCAGTTCCGGATGATAGGGCAGCAATATTGCCAAATATTCTTTTTCCTCATTACTAAGATAATTCCCATGTCCCCGATTTTCCAAACGCAATTGCAGTTTCTTTGCCTCCACATAAGCTACCTGAGCTTTTTTGGGGTCATTATTAGTTACATCCAGAAGCCGCTCCCGAAATGCCTTGATCTCTATATCATCTGGAAAATATTCCAGATACCGGTCTGCCAGCTCCAATGCTGCCACAAAATGTCCATTATCAATGAGTTCCTGCCGGAGCAAAATCTGATTCCGAAGATAATCCTGCTTCTTATCTTCTTTCAACTTTGTGCGATAAGATATTATAAATGATACTAAAAAAAGTATGATCAGCAAAGTAAGGAGAGCTCCTGACGAATACAATCCCCGCCTGCTTTTCTCCCTGAGTAAAGAAAGCGATTGCTGTTTCTTTTCTTGTAACTTCTCAAATTTATCTATATTGGCTGGATCAGAAAATGTTTTACGAATCTTAAATATATTAAGGTTATTGAATTGATCATTTACCGATAAAATCAATGTAAGGTCATTCACAGTTTTTGTTTTAATTTTTTCGATTTTCACTTCTGCAATATATCTTGTAAGCACTTCTGTTTTCATTTCATCTGACACAGATTCTGCCATCAATTCCATAAATCCAGGCATTTTTCCCCATGTTTCAATTGATCTGTCTTTGTTTGCTCTAAATTTCTCTTTTAACTCTTCACTAATCTGCACATTCCATTTTTTATAATTAGTGAAAGCAATATTCAAGTCTTCCTGAAGATATGGTAACATTATTAATTCATCTTCATTAACTTCAATTTCTTTTATATTAGCATTGCAATTGGCTTCTGATGCCTTTTTATTTATATCTTCAGGCAATTCAAAAATTATTGCCTGTTTATAAGTTATATGCTCTGGCAATTCAGCAATTTTCTTATCCGTGAAATAATATTTAATGGGGTTAGTTAATGATATAATTATTCCCATAGTAAATACAATAAAAACTATTATGCTATAAACTTTCTTTTTCAATTTCATTACTCTGTTCCTTTTGCATCCGTGTATTATTATCTTGCATTACCTTTAATATTACGAAATTATAAATAATAAGGCTAAATGATAGCAACATATAATAACCAGAATTTGTTTCTATGATAAAAACAAATAATTGTGGTACAAACCAACTCAATATTATAGTCCAACCATCTTTTTTCCTAAAGTATGGATATATTCCTTTCAAGGCAATTATAGTAAAAACATTTATAATGATTAAACATAATGGAATTATGAGAATAACTCCTGCACATGATCTTGTATCATTACAAATCGCTAAAGATCATGAACTCCCTATCGATTATTTTGCTATCGATCAAGATGGACGTTTCACAAAACATGCTTGAACTTTTTCTGGAAAAAATGTTGAAGAATTTATGGGGAATATTTTGCAAAATCTTGATGATATTGATAATATGGTTAATATTAAAGAAGTAGAATGTGAAGTTCCTACGTGTAGAAAGACCGGGGAACAGCTTCAAACTATGTGTTTAGTACAATGGTTCTTAGATATAGAGAAGGCAAAAGAAAATGCGAAAGCTGCTTT
>JAVCDJ010000072.1 GCA_030765845.1 Candidatus Stygibacter australis | reverse complement strand
TGGAAGGTACCTTCTCAAGGTTAAAGACAAAGTTGAGAATCCATTCTGGAATTAAACAATGGAGAAAAATCAGAATGATTGATGAAATTCTAGCAAAATAGCAACCAATTTTTGCCCTTTAAGCCTGGATACGTGATAATTATAAGGATAATGACTGGATCAGCCGATTTGTACCACGCTATATATTAAGTGATGCTTTCAGGCAGGGAGTATTATTGATCGTTGGACTTTGTTTACTCACCTCAGTATTGCGCATGATGGCTATCATACCCCAGGAAATCAGATATGAATTTTCAGGTTCAAAGGAAATTGCCCAATACATTAAGCAAAATAACCTGGAAGATAAAAACTGGATTGGCTACCGGTCAGATAGATGTGAAGCAATTCTTCCGTATTTCGCTGACAAGAAATTCTGGTATGCAGGAATTCAGGATTATGGCTCTTATGTTGTCTGGAATACTGAATATAAGCTGAATGCTGATTTATCCTCTGAGAAACTCATAACCCGGATAAACTCACAATTCCCGGAAAGAGAAAATCTCCTGCTGGTCCTTTCAATACCACTTGAGAATCCAGAAGAACATGGTTTCAAGCTGATATATCAAAACCAGAAACGTGTTTTCTGGCTGCATGATGAGCACTACTTTTTATATCTCCCTGTAATTAATTAAATAACAGCAGATTCTTAATTTCTACTCGTACCGCAGGGCATCTATGGGATTCAAGCGAGCTGCTTTTCTGGCTGGGTAATACCCGAAAAATATACCTACAGCTCCAGAAAACAGGGCTGCAATAATAACTATCTGCGGATTGATTACTGCACTGATAGAGGTAAACCTGTTCATAAAACCGGTAATCCCAAATGCCAGCATTATTCCCAGGAATCCACCCGTCAGGCTCAAGGTGATAGCTTCATACAAAAATTGACGCAGCACATCATTTCCCCTTGCGCCAATAGCCAGGCGAATACCTATTTCGCGCGTTCTTTCCGTCACAGAAACCAGCATGATATTCATGATACCAATTCCACCCACAACCAGTGACACTCCCGCTATTGCTGCCAGTAACAGGGTTAACGTCTTGGAAGTCTCTGACGCCATATCTGTGATCTCTGTTTGAGTGCGGATAATGAAATCATCAGTTTCACCTGTTTCAATGCCATGTTTCTGCCGCAGAAGCTCAGCAACTTCTTCCTGGGCAGCATCTACAGCATCTTCACTGATAGCACTTACATATATCTGATTAAGAAAATCTCTACCACGCAATCTGGTCAACACGGT
Organism: Candidatus Stygibacter australis; assembly: GCA_030765845.1. Lineage (NCBI taxonomy): Bacteria > Pseudomonadati > Candidatus Cloacimonadota > Cloacimonadia (SeqCode) > Cloacimonadales (SeqCode) > Candidatus Stygibacter > Candidatus Stygibacter australis. Next base: position 3,961 of record JAVCDJ010000072.1, on the reverse strand, counting down.
TTTAGTAGGCGCCAGGATCACATCATCCTGGTCATTACCCATGGCAGTTTCACCTTTTTCTGTTAACACTCCAATGATCGTAAATGGCTTGCTGCCAATGCGCAAACGCTGTCCCACGGCATCTGTGTCAGGGAAAAGCTCATCTGCTACTGTTTTGCCCAATACGCATACTTTCTTCTTTGATTTATTATCCCGTTCAGTAAAAAAAGTTCCACTTTCCATTTCCCAGCTTTTAATTGTCAAATAGCCAGGTCCCACTCCTTCAATATTAGTATTCCAGTTACTCACTCCACCCACAACCTGCTGCCGGGAACTTATACTGCCACTTGATGCCAGGATATATTCCCCATATTCTGTAAGGTACTGCGGATCGTCGGCTTTCAGGCTTTGTCTGCTGCTGCGGGTAGCATTCACTCCCCCAAACCGGGCATGATTGGGGAATATAAGGATCAGGTTTGTGCCCAGTGAGGAAATCGAATCTTCTATTTTCTTTTGTGAACCCTGTCCCACTCCCACCATCACGATTACTGAGCAGACACCAATAATGATACCCAGCGATGTTAAGAAACTGCGCATTTTGTTTTTTAATATACTTTTCAAAGCTATCTTGAATAATACTATGAGTCTCATTATCAATCCTCTTCAGGCAGTTTTTGCAGGTCTGCTGCTGCTAACCGGCGTTTTGCTATCTGACTGTCTTCAATGATATGTCCATCTTTTAGAACCACTTTACGCCTGGCATATTCAGCTAAATCACGCTCATGTGTCACCAGTATAATTGTGATGCCCTGATCATTTAATTCCTGAAAAAGCTTCATCACTTCCACAGAAGTTCTGCTATCCAGATTACCAGTAGGCTCATCTGCCAGTATCAAAGCAGGATCATTCACAAGTGCCCTGGCAATAGCAACCCTCTGCTGCTGTCCACCAGATAGCTGACTGGGCTCATGATCCATTCTATCTTCCAGTCCCACCAATGCGAGAGCTTCTTTGGCTTTATTCATTACTTCGCGCATTTTGATCTTTTGATTATACAATAAAGGTAATTCTACATTTTCCAGAGCAGTAGTTCTTGCCAGAAGATTAAATCCCTGGAACACGAAGCCGATTTTTCGGTTGCGGATTTCAGCAAAGTCATCAGCATCCAGATCGAGAATATTTTCACCATCAAGGTAAAATTCACCTTCAGTGAGCACATCCAGACACCCGATAATGTTCATTAGAGTAGATTTGCCAGAACCTGATGCTCCCATGATCGCTACAAATTCCCCGCTGTTTATCTTCAGATCTATCCCTCGTAAGGCACGGACTTCCATTTCTCCCATCTGATAATTCTTGGTAATACCCTGCATTTCTATTACGCTATTCATTTTAATATCCCTTATGATTTAGAAAAGCCCTGGACCATGTCCGCCAGGCATCCGGTTACGGGAATTATTAGAGGTGGTTGTGGTGCTGCGGGTTCCATTTACTTTGGTGATGATCATGGCCTTATCAGGAAGGTTTCGTATTTTAGTGATCTCAGTATGTATTCCGTCACTTAGCCCTTTTTCTACCGTAGTTCTGCCAAAACTGCCATCTTCCGATATATACCAGAGTACACTAATAATATCTGACTCACTTTCAGTGTTTCTTTTAGGTCTTTTTCCTCTCACGGGTCTTTCTTTGCCTGACATTTTCTTCTTCATCTCTTCCATCATCTCTTTCAGTACAGATTCCGGCATTGAGATATTTAAACTGCTATTAGTTACTGCCTGCACCTGCTCGCGTGAATCTACCACAAAATCTATTGTGGCTGTCATTCCCGGTAATAATAATCCGCTGCTATTATCCGCTGAACAGATCACAGTGTAATGTACCACATCTGATACGGCTTTGGATTGCAACCGCACCTGGTTTACTTCACCAGAAAATTCTAAATCAGGATATGCTTCTACTGTGAACCGGATATCTTGACCATGCTTGATCAAGCCAATATCGCTCTCATCCACCAGCGCTTCTATTTCCATCTGCTCCAAACCTTCTGCCAGAATAAAAAGCGTCGGCGCACTCATACTCGCCTGCACAGTCTGACCTTCTTCTATTTCGCGTGAGATCACCAGCCCATCTATGGGAGAACGGATCACAGCATATTCATTCAGGTTCTGATCTGCTTTTTCAAGGTATATTTCTGCTGATACAAGACTCGTTTCGGCATTGATCAAATCAGTTTTACTACTTTTAAATTCATAAGAAGAAATATATTCTTTGGCAAAAAGAGTGCTGTCATTAGCAAATTTCTCAAGCAATAGATCATATTGAGCTTTCACCCGCTTCAAATTCGCCTGGGCATCTCTGAAACTTGATTTCAAAGTTGTTCGATCTAAGATTGCCAGGACTTGATCCTGAGTTACCTGATCATTATAATCCACAAATATGCTGTCTATTTCACCTGATACCTGCGTTCCCACTTTTACTGTACCCACTGCCGCCAGTGACCCTGTGCTGCTTACAAGACTTTCAATGTCCATCACGCTTATTTCACTTGTCTCATAGGTTATCTCACTGGCTTTCTCAGATTTGATGAATTTAAAATATACCACCGGGATAATTATCAATAATATGAACACCAGCAGCCAGGGAAATTTCTTCTTTTTATTTCTCTTTGCCATTATTTCTCCTTAAAAAACTCTTATATCACAAATTTATGACACTATTATGATGAAATGTCTGCTATATATTTAGAAAATTGTAATAATTATTTTTTATATCTTAGTTTGCTGTTTACTTTATTTATTGATCAACTAGTATACTTTATTCTTCCTCGGGTTCACTGTCTGTACGGAAGATTAATATACCCGATGCTCCATGAGTGATCAAAAATGATAATACGGCAAATTGCAGCCAGTTTTCACCAATATTGATAACTCCAAAATCATGAGCAGAGAAGTAATAAAGCAGGATAAGAACCATGAGCTGCAAACTTAGGGTAAGAGTATCTGCCTGATGCAAAAGCACAAGTTCACGTTCATCAAAGCCCTTGATCTTAAAGAAAAATGGATAAGCTGCTAATAGGATAAATCCCCAAAAACCTGACATCCCGAAAAGATAGGTGGCAAGCAAGATCAATATACCTACAATTAGTTCAAAGAAAAACTGCTTAATCATCTTCGTTATCCTCCTTAACCAGCTTGAAAATATCCTCTATCCTGCACCGGAATTTAGCAGCTATCTTCATTGCCAGAAATACGGAAGGATTGAATTTTCCTTTTTCTATGGCAATGATCGTCTGTCGGGATACTCCCACACTTTCGGCAAGGGCAGCCTGGGTCATTTCTCCATTATGAAACCGATGAACACGCATATTGTTGATCAGCTTAAAATCTTTTTTCTTTTTCATGCACTCCCCTTTGTCGCCGATTCCAATGTCCGGTGATGTTTATTTTATGTCAATTTATATTTACTACCCGGCAACACTTTTTACACCAGTTCAATTTATTTATACTTTTTTATGACGTCAATTTATTAATTATTTACCTGGCATCTCACGGTTTCTGTTTTTTACCTGCATCTCATTGCTTTTTAGACGGATTGGTAGGGGCAGACCTATGTGTCTGCCCTCTTTAAACTAAATTAAAAGAACAAATTCTGGGCAGACACGCGGGTCTGCTCCCTACCAGAGCCGGGCGAAAAGCACAGAAATATAATTTCAAGAGAATGCTGGATTAATTATTTACCATTATGCACCTGTTATTCTCAATAATGAATCTAACGCTATAAATCGCAATACTTTCTCATCTATATTAGTCTATTGCAGGAACAACAAAGCACGTACTCACATTTCAATGTCACTACGTGCTTTGTAGTTCCTTCTGAAATTCCCGGCAGGCATATTTCTTGACAAGGAGTGGGGTATATAGCTTGAGGAGATAAAGGTGAAAAATGAAAATAAAATGTTTATATATGCTGCTTATGCTGCTGA
>JAVCDJ010000071.1 GCA_030765845.1 Candidatus Stygibacter australis | reverse complement strand
ACGGCCCCCAGCCGTGTGCGCTACCGGACTGCGCTACATCCCGACGTGGGTGCAAATAGATTGATACTGCCTTTTTCTGGCAAGCATTATTATTGCTTTTTCTGAATTATTTGACACCTATATCTCAGATTTATTTTATCGTACAAATTTTAGGTGGAGTGCAGGATGATCGAAATGTTATTTGAAGTTTTTAAGCATGCGATTATGATCACAGGTTTTGTCTTCGTGATGATGCTTGTGATAGAATATGTAAATGTCCAGACAAGGGGTGTCTGGCAGACCTTTATCAACAGCAGCCCCTGGAGTCAGTATATACTTGCTGCTGCTTTAGGTGCCATTCCCGGGTGCCTGGGGGCCTTCACTGTTGTTACTATGTTCTCGCATGGGATTATCTCTCTGGGTGCTGTGGTGACGGCAATGATCGCTACCAGCGGAGATGAAACTTTTGTGATGCTGGCAATGATACCCAAAAATGCCCTGCTGATTATTGCTCTCACATTTATTATCGGAATCTTTGCTGGAATTTTTACTGATAAGCTGTTTCCCAAATTGAGCCATATTAATAAATTCGGTGAATTACCTATTCATAAAGAAGAAAAATGCCTTTGCTTCTCTCCTGAGAATCTGGCTAAAAACCTCAAAAATCTTACTTTCCAGAGAATCGCTCTTACAGTGATCATTGCATTATTACTCGCTGCTATCGGGTTTGGCTATATTGCTGCTGATATGAAACCATGGATGATTACCACTATTAATATTGTATCAGCAATCTCACTGTTTATTGTTCTTACTGTTCCCGAACACTTCCTCAAAGAGCATCTCTGGAATCATATTGTAAAAGTTCATATCCCCAGAATATTTATCTGGACTTTTGGTGCTCTTCTACTGATTCATATTCTTATGCACTATATTGATGTTAATGTCTGGGTGCAAACCAATATTTACATGGTACTGGTAGTTGCTCTGCTGGTTGGCTTGATCCCTGAATCAGGTCCCCATCTGGTTTTTGTTACTTTATTCGCTTCCGGCACTATTCCATTCAGTATTCTGCTGGCAAATTCCATTGTTCAGGATGGACATGGCATGATCCCTATGCTTGCAGAAAGCAAAAGAGGCTTTATCATTGTTAAACTTATCAATCTGGTTGTCGGTGCTGTTATTGGAGTTATTGCCCTTTCGATTGGATTTTAACCCAATCAATGAACCTGATAATGTGTAATTGCGTTTGTATTACTTCAGATTATTTTAAAACTTGTAACTGCAAAAAAGTACCGGATTTCAACTATTTTCTCAACTAAATATTACTTTAATGCCTGTAGATAAATAATTTAGAGATTGATTTAACGATTTAATACCCTCCCTTTACACCTAGAGTGGGTTCCCTGTGGCTTCTTTATCGATATATTTATCTTACAACTACATTATAATACTTATGTTATAATGAAATAAAATTGTTTTCCCCTTAAGTCTGCTCTGTTCGCTTAATGATCTCGTTTTGCAGTTCTATGCCCAGATCATTGAAGTAATCGCTGTATCCCGCTACTCTAACTATCAGGTTCTTATAATTCTCAGGATTTTTTTGTGCTGCCCTCAGAGTACTAGCATCAACCACATTGAATTGGATATGATGACCACCCATGGCAAAATATCCTCTCACCAGGCTTGCCAGTTTGCTCATCGAATCAGCGCTCGAAAAGAAATCCGGAGTGAATTTCTGATTCAATAGCGTTCCACCGGTTTTTGAGTGATCAATACTGGCAGCAGAATTAAGCACTGCCGTGGGGCCATTCAGGTCATATCCCTGCACAGGTGATATCCCTTCAGATAGTGGAGTAAATGCCCTTCTGCCATCTGGAGTAGCACCGGTTTTAGAGCCAAAATAGATATGGCTTGTAGTGGGCAGCAGATTAATTCTATGTACTCCTCCAATAGATGTAGGCTTGCCATTCACTGCTTCATAAAAATATTCAAAAACTCTCTGTGCCATGATATCAGCATCTTTATCATCATTTCCCCAGCGCGGTGAGTTCTCCTGAAGCTCATACTGTAATATCTCCCAACCAGTGTAGTTTGCGTCAAGCGCAGTCATCAGATATTCCATAGAAATGTCCTGTTTCTTATATACATGCTCATTTATTGCTGACAGACAGTCAGTAATAGTTCCCAGACCCACGCCCTGGATATAAGTAGTATTATATTTTGCTCCCCCGGCATTATAATCAATCCCATTTTCAATACATCCCTGGATCAGTGTAGATAAAAATGGTGCTTTCAAATACTTTGCATTAAGTTTGTGAATTATATTATTTCCTCTGATCTTGATAGATAAAAAGTGCTCAAGCTGTTTTCTATAGGCTTTCAAAAGGTCTTCAAAATTATCAAATTCTCCTGACTCTCCGTTTTTTATCCCGATCTGCCTTTTACTCACAGGGTCAAAACCATTATGCAGTGTAAGCTCCAATACTTTCGTCAGATTAAAGTAACCGGAAAGAATATAAGCTTCTGTCCCAAATGCTCCCGTTTCCACACAGCCACTGGCTCCACCTCTCCTGGCATCTATCAATTCCTTTCCCTGAGCAAGCAGTTCCTTGATGATCATATCTGTATTAAATATAGAAGGTTGCCCAAACCCGGTTTTTATTATCTTCAAAGCCCGTACCAGAAATTCTTCAGGACTTTTTGCCGATATCTGGATCATGGAACTGGGTTGAAGCAGACGCATCTCTTCGATCACATCCAGGATGACATAGCTTAATTCATTTACAGCATCACTGCCGTCAGGCATAAGTCCTCCCAGATTGATCAGACAGAAATCTGTATAGGTATTACTCTCTTGAGCCGTAACTCCAATTTTAGGTGGTGATGGATGATTATTAAATTTTATCCAGAAGGCTTGTAATAGCTCAATAGCCCGTTCTTTAGTTAAACTGCCTTCAGCTATACCTTTTTGATAAAATGGGTATAAATGCTGGTCTAATCGCCCTGGATTGAAAGAATCCCAGGGGTTTAGCTCACTTACCACGCCCAAATGGATAAACCAGTAATGCTGAAGCGCTTCGTGAAAGGTCTGAGGTGCACTTGCAGGTGTTCTGCTGCATATATCAGCAATTTCCAGCATTTCATCATTCTCAGCAATTTCTCTCAGATATTCTGCATTTCTTTCTGCATATTCTATAATAGCCTCAGCAGCTATCTTCATTGCCGTTAGTTCATCCCTTTTATCCTGAGCTTCCTGATCATTACTAAAATCAAGCTGTTCCATAGCGGATTCTATCTCAGCAATAATATCCTTGAATCCTTTCTCAAATAGCTGATGACCCAGAACAGTATGTCCCGGTGCCCGTTGCTCCTGAAACTCGGTGAATATCCCTGCCCGATAGGCGGTTTTCCATTCCTCATCCAAAGCAGCAAAAAGACGATCTCTATTGGTTTTACCTTCCCAGAAAGGAATTATCTTATCTCTGTATAAGTCAAATATCTCCTTTGATGCTTTAAAGGATACTTTCTCCCTGTCATTCATTATCTTAAGGTCATTAAGTGAATGAAGAGTGATCTCAGGATAGGTAGGTGTTGCCTTTGGTGCTTCTCCCCGTTCGCCTATTATCAATTCACCTTCTTTATAATACAAAGCCTTATGCTGCAAAAAATATCTGAAAGCTTCTGCTCTTTGAATGGCTACTGGTTTGCAGGCTGTGTCACTTTGTAAATAATAGTCAGTTATCAAATTAGCCCGTTCATCTGAAATACGGTTAATAGCTGATAATGAATTGTTTCTGAGTCTTTCTATCCTTTTATTCATCTAATATTATCCTCCAGATTGAACAGTAAAGCCAGCCTTCTCAAATTTTGTGATGCTTGCTTTTAGAAATTCTGCTGAGCAACTGAAGCTCTCTGAGTTTTCTCTCAAACTAAATCTCTCAGCCTTATGTTTTGCCAGATCATGATAGGGGAGAAGTGCCACTTTTTCTATCCCTATACTTTGCAGTATAGTGATAATATCATCAATATCTTTTCCATTAACTTCTTCGATCAAAGGTATCCTAACCTGGATAGTTGCTCCAGCCTTCTGGAGCTTTCTCAGGTTATCCAATATCAGCTCATTATCTACACCAGTATACTTATTATGATTACTTAATCCTTTTATATCATATAAGATAAAATCAATTAGCTCAAGTAGTTTCTCAATATCATTCCAGTCCCAGTATCCCGATGTATCAAGGGCAGTTGTCAAATTATTATCTCTGCAGAACTGCAGGCATTCATATAAAAAATCTGGCTGAGATAAAGGCTCTCCACCTGAGAAGGTAATCCCGCCACCAGATTGTTTGTAGAATTCAATATCTTTCAGTAATTCAATCCCCAACTCTTCCACGGTCTTCTGATTTCCCAGTGTCTCAAGTTTTTCAAGTTCACTTCCATTGGATAGTGTTATCTTTTTCTTATATGTAAAGGGTTCTGCTGACCAGCTTTCGGGATTATGACACCACCTGCAACGGAGAGGACAGCCCATAAAAAACACTGTAGTCCTGATCCCCGGACCATCATGAACCGAAAATCTCTTGATCGCAAAAACATTCCCAATTGGCAATATTCCTCCTATTTACATTTATTGCAATTTATCAGTCTGTAATCCCGTGTCAAGCATCTAAGAAAAGATTGTTAAAAAAATGCTGAAGCCTGCAATTATTGTTAGGCTTCAGCATTTGATCTTATTTTAACAACTAATCAGGTGCTATTTAAGCAATATCATTCTGCCTTCAGCTGTTTCGTTCTCTGATTGTACTTGATAAATGTACACTCCGCTGCTTACCCTGTTTCCGCTTTCATTTCTGCCATCCCAGACGATGTTATGAGATTGAGCTTTCAATACTCCATTTACCAGCGTAGTAACCTTCTGCCCCTGTAAATTATAGATAGACAGATCCACATATCCTTCCTTTGAAGTCGAGAACCTGATGGTTGTTTCAGGATTAAAGGGATTAGGATAATTACCCATAAGGGAAACTGCACTCAACTCATTATCACTTGTTCCAGTTGGCGTATAGATAAATTCCACTTCCACAATTTCTGATTCTCCGTCTTCATAAATTGCTATTATAGCCACAGTATAGATTTCTCCTTCCATCAAGCCAATAAACATGTACTCTTCAATATCAGGCTCTACTATACCCTCTAATTCGCCATTAAGATAGATTTCAAAACCGGTAAGCCCTTCCATTGAAGGATCCTCCCAGGTCATTAATCCAGTAGTGTTATCTATATTTACATGTGCTGGCGGTTCATAAATAATGATCAGTTCAAATTCATATACTCCCAGATCAATAACTGCCTCGCCATCTCCATCACCATCCATGATCCGCATCAAGCCATCAAGATCAGTCTCTGGCAAAGTAAAGGAAACCAGATCAGCATCCCCGGCATCTATACAGGGTGAATCTTCCATTAGATGAAGATCATAATTAGCCATATCAATCAGTCCAGGATCATCTGAAATTATGTTTTCACCTTCAAATCCATCCTGTATGCAGCAATTAGCTATAGTTCCACTACTGCCGTTCTCAAGGGCGATTTGATTTGGCATATTTCCCCATAAAATGGAGTTATATAAACTTAATGTCCCACCAAAGATCCAGAATGCTCCACCATTCATGGGTGATATATTATCTATAATAGTAAGGTTTGATCCTTCCGTTGTGCAGGATGTTAATCCTAATGCTGCTCCCGATCCATTACTAGTATCATTATTGATAAATATCAGGTTTGAAAGGCTGAAAGTTGAGCCTACTCCATAAATCCCACTGCATGCTCCGGCAGTATTATATTCAAATATGCAATTTGTAATTGTCACATCAGAGTTATCCCAGGCACTAAATCCACCCGCAAAAACCGCTGAATTATTCGAACGAAATTCACATCCATCAATTACAGGTGCAGAACCGTAAACGACCATCCCTGCACCATAAAACCCGCAACTGTTTCCTACGAAACTGCAATTGGTGATACTGATATCTGAAGCATTATTCAAACTTATTGCTCCTCCATCCCAGGCTGCATAGTTTTGATAAAAATAACAATGATCTATAACCACATTATTGGAATTATCACAATAGATTCCTCCACCATTAGACATTTCATCTCCGCCAATAGCTGCACTTCTTTCTATTCGGCAGTATTGCAATGATGAATCCTCCAGTCCATTACCGGTGCAATTCATAAATCTGATACCCTGCCAGCCGATTGCACCTTCTGCACGGGATACAAGAATCGAGTCAGACTCCGTACCAATCGCAGCAAGTCTCCCAATTACTACCAGTGAATAATTGTCGTTAAAAAGTATCTCCACACCTGCTTCTACTTCCAGAGTAGATTCAGCAATGATCGTGATATTACCGTCAATGTAATAGGGGCTCTCTTCCAGTACCCAGTTGCCGCTTACTTCTCCTCCCGGGATTGTGATGGCATGCACACTCGAAAATGCCAGGACAATAACTAAAACTAAAATCATTTTTCTCATTTTTTCTCCTGTGATTTGATTATTATTTTATATTCTTCCAAACTTATCGATTTTGTTAGATAAAGATCAAATAATTGATGAAAGGTTTTTGCCAGATCAGTATTCTCAAATGATGTAAAGGTAAAATCAGAAAATGAACTTTCCTGATTCTCCATCGTAAATACGGCTATTTCTTCATCAAATATAAATAGCTTCATGGGCAGACTGTCAGTCACATATATTTCCTCACCCATACTCTGGAAATATTCCAGTCTCTTGACAAAGTTTTCCAGATTATCAGGCTCTATCTCATGAATTGCTCGATATATAACACCTTTTTTCGCACTGGCTTTCTGGGGTAGATTCAAGGTTTTCAAATTGTCTACATCCATGATATAAGGTGGTTTACTGAATGCAAGCACTTCAGATTGAGCATCCTTTTCCAATCGTTCAAGCGTCTCAATTATGGAGCTTCGTGAATGAAGTATCTTGATCATTTCTTTATGATTATTGTTATGCTCCGCTTCATAATAGGGTTCAAGGTCTCTTGCCAGCTTGTCCATAAGTCTCATTCGCATATTTAAAGTTGTTTTCATACTGTTAAATGCTACCTCAGGATTTATTGCTATTATCGTCTTAACATTGCCATCTATTTCCCGCACACAACCCTTTTGCACTAAAGTCGATATTATCCCATAAACATTGGAGCGATTTACTCCAATTGTCTGAGCTATCCGGGTAGCAGTAAGCGGTTTCTTCAAAAGCAGTAAATATGCCTTAGCCTCATTTTCTGTAAGTCCGGTTAACACCAGATCATTTACAAACCTTTGCACTAATCCTCCTTTTGTACCTTGATGGTACAACAAGTAAATCTACTCAATTTTTTGTCAAATAAATTTTGTAGTAATACGGTACAACAACTCAATGATGTCATCGAGTCCAGTTTATTATAAGTTAAAGCATTTTCTTATTAACTAATAGATAAGTAATTGATATATTACATAATTAGAAAAATTTATGATCATTTGGTTGATTACATCCGGAACAACAAAGCACGTACTCACATTTTAATGTCACTACGTGCTAAGTTGCTCCGACAGATATATTCCTATTGGCAAATATGAATAATATGGTGATATTTTATTTATTATCAGATTAAATTGGTAACTAAATTAGAAGGTAAGATCTAACACCAGAAATTCAAAGTCCATGAAGAAGGGGCCGGGTTTCATCCAATTGCTATCATATTTAAGATCATCGCCATCTACAGGTATGTGCATATTCAATTGATTTCTAATGTAAAAATGATCAGATAAGTAGGCTTTATTACCCAGACTGATGGCAATATTATATAGCATATCATAATATTCACTATCACTATTGTAATGTTTAAGATGTTGAACTTTAAAAAAGTCCATTCACAGATCATAATACCAGCCATGATTACCCATGTAATTTCTTGATTTTAAGCCATATACTGTAAGGACATCATACTTCTCATAGATATCACACCAATCTGCTTTTCTTTATTGAACCGGTATTACCCTGTTTCCAGCAGATATTGAATTTATGGGATGGATTCAAAAACAAATAATTCATGAAATTGAAATCTATTGAGATTTACTCCTTTGGCTGCTCGGTTTCATTAATTTTGTCTTTATCAATTATCTTTGCAGATGGAGGTGCATGAAGCCGAGGTTTAACTTTTGTGGGATCATAATTATAATTTGTGAAATCTCCCAGATATAAAGAAAAGAATAAACCACCAAAGGGAGCTGATCGATTAATATTTGCAGTGACATTAAACCCATATCCGAAATTGTTACTAATTCCTTTTGTAAAATTTAGATCAGCAGCCAGCCCATAATCAGTTACCTTCACTAAACCAGCTTCATCGTAAGGATAATTCCGATATAAATTAATCATACACGGGCCTACAGAAAATGCCAGATAACCCAGTGTTCTGGTATTGAAATTAGTAGTCATTCCATATAATAAAGCAGTTTCATGTAAAGAATATTCTTCAATTAAAGGTAATGCAAGATCTATTACGTAATGTCTGAGACAATAATAAGTGTTATTTCTTACCAGACTCATATTAAACTGGTACATAAGACCTATACCAAATCCCATTGAGGGGATAAAGACAGGCTTTTCCACCTTAGCTTTTGTATCTTCTTCTGCCAATAAATTACCGCATAGTATAAATATCAGAATTATTGTAAATACTGCTCTCTTCACTATAACTCCTTGAATTATATAGAATATAATCTATTTCTAATATAATAATTTCATATATTTGTTTGTCAATGAAAAAAGACTCAATACCTTAGTTCTGTAATACACTGAGACTTTCTTAATGATTATTACTTTATTCGGTTTGACTAAGCGATAAAATTGCTTACTTTATATGTTATACTTGAATATGGGAGAAAAACATGTTATCTGATTTAGAAATTGCCGGAAGTATCAAACCTCTTAAAATTGATGAAATAGCTGCCATATTAGGTCTTTCAAGTGATGACCTGGAACATTATGGAGATTATAAAGCCAAGCTTAAACTGACCAGTCTGGAAGAGATAAAGAAAAAGCCAATGGGAAAACTCGTACTGGTATCAGCTATCACTCCCACTCCTGCCGGAGAAGGGAAGACCACTGTCTCAATTGGTCTGGCAATGGCATTGAATAAAATTGGTAAATTGACCAGTGTTGCCTTGCGGGAACCATCTTTAGGTCCCGTATTTGGCATGAAAGGTGGGGCAGCAGGTGGTGGATATGCTCAGGTATTGCCAATGGAAGAGATCAACCTTCATTTCACTGGTGATATGCATGCCGTTACTGCTGCTAATAATATGCTCTCTGCTTTGATAAATAATTATATCTATCAAGGTAATGAATTGCAGATAGATCCCCGTAGAGTCACCTGGAAAAGAGTGTTGGACGTGAATGACAGGATGCTGCGGGACGTAGTTATTGGTTTGGGTGGTAAATCACAGGGCATTCCAATGGAAGAGGGATTTGATATTACACCGGCTTCCGAGATCATGGCAATATTATGCCTTTCTAATGATCTGACTGAATTGAAGCGTAAAATAAGTGAGATCACTATTGGTTATAATTATCACGGAGTTCCTATTTATGTGAAGGACTTAGGATATGAAGGGGCAATTACTGCTCTGCTCAAAGATGCAATCAAACCTAATCTGGTTCAGACTACTGAGGGCACTCCAGCTTTTGTGCATGGTGGTCCTTTTGCTAATATTGCCCAGGGAGCAAACAGCATCATAGCCACAAAAACAGCTTTACGGCTAAGTGAATATGTGGTAACTGAAGCAGGATTTGGCTTTGATCTGGGAGCTGAGAAATTTTTTGATATTGTCTGTCCGATCGGCAGGTTTTGCACTAATGCCACAGTGCTGGTAGCAACTATCAGGGCATTGAAACTGCATGGTGGAGCAAAAAAGAAAGAACTTGATCAGCCTGATCTGGAAGCATTAAAAGCAGGACTTCCTAACCTGGAAAAGCATTTGGAGAATACTAAAAAGTTCGGCATGCAGTCTATCGTTGCTATCAATAAATTTGCTTCGGATTCTGAAGAGGAATTGCAGGAAGTAGTTAGCTTTGTGAAGAGCAGGGGTTTTGACGTGAGTATCGTAGATTTTCATGGTAAAGGTGGTGAAGGTGGACTTGAGCTGGCAGAAAAGGTATCAGCTATGATCGAATCAGAAAAATGTAAATTACATAATCTCTATGACCTGGAAACACCTGTTAAGGATAAGATATTCAAGATCGCTCATGAGATATATGGGGCAGAGGCAGTTGACTATCAGCCTGCAGCGCTGGCAGCTCTGCGGACAATAAAGAAATACGGTTATGAAAACCTGCCCATCTGTATTGCTAAAACCCAGAAGTCACTTTCTGATAATCCTAAATTGCTGGGTAGGCCAAAGGATTTTCTGGTTACTGTGAGAGATATATTGATATCTTCGGGTGCCGGATTCCTGGTGCCTGTCACTGGTGACATCATGCGGATGCCAGGCTTAACCAAAAATCCCTCAGCAGAAAATATGAATATCGATAAGGATGGCAATATCAGCGGGTTATTTTAATCGGGAGCTGGAGGAAACGAAGAGGTGAAGGGGAGAATAATTGAAAATGGTAAATTGAAAATTAAATGTGTTAAAGATAATACAGACCAGGGGGAATAAACGAAGGTGTGAAGGGGAGAAAGTGCGAAGGTGTGATTTAATGTAATGTAATCAGCCCTAGGCTAACAAAAATGTAATAAAGTTAAATATAGTGGTATATATATTCGAAAAAGGGGCAAAAATGTTAGGAAATGCCGTAACTGACATAATAGAATATAGTTATAACCTAACATTTTCCTAACATTCCTAACATTTATCTATCTATTGTCGTGAAATGTGAGAAGTAAGAAGTGTATATTGTTGATAAATACAGCTTATTTTTTGAGATATTGATTACAGTAGGAAAATGTAGGAAATTGCAGTATGCTAAAAAGTGAAATATAGGGGTATGTATATCTCAAAAAGGGGCTAAAATGTTACTTATTGCTGTAACTGACATAATGGCTTATCTTTATGAGGTAACATTTTAGTAACATTTGGTAACACTTTGCTATTTATTGTCGTGAATTGTGAGAAATGAGAATTTGACATAAAACACTGATTACGCTGATAAGAAGTTAAGTAATGATGAATTTTGGATTCTAATCCCCTTTATATTACAATACTTACCTAAACTGAGCGATTGCTATATCACTTTCCACATTTACAGAATTGATTGTTAAAATAGGACTCATTTCTTCTAACGAAATCATAAATTATGCTTTGCGATTTAATTTTTGGGTGTGTTTAGTTGCAATTTCACCTTTTACATTTGCTGAAAGTGCTATAAACTATGGTGTTACCGGTTTTTGGACGCAGTGATACTGTAAATCGGGAAAAACTGACTAATTTTATATGTAGCTTAATTGCCTCTGGTGGGAATTACATCGTTCCCATAAGAGATTTAGCTTGAGTCTATTGAATATCGGGTCTGACACTTTTAATATTATTTTGCGTGCATGATAAACAAACTTTCCCGCAAAATCAATAAGCCTACGCCGGATAGTTGTGGGATAACTGTTTCGGTCAATAATATCATAACATATATCTTTTACATAGCTTTGAAGAAGAACATGTGATAAAACAAGCAGGTAGTAAAATGCCTGGTTTTGATCAAATCCCTGAAAAGGTAAATTCTCACGTGTTGCAAAATCCTTGAAAGCTCGATTACATAATTCATCATTTCCACGTTTGTGATATTCTTTGATAATGTATTCCGGATCGTATATATCTTGATCAATGGCTGCATATAAATTAGCAGATAACTCGGAATCCATTCCAATGTTTGTATATATAATGCTGTCAGATCGGGCAAAGTCCAAAATATATTGAAGGTTTGCATTTTTATTTTGCAAATAAATCGTGCGTCTAAACTTTTTCCATGTTTTGAGCTTGCTACCAAATTCGATGTAATCCCATATATGTGAACCAACAAATTCACGTCTTTCATTTACCGGTAATTCACCGATATAATTTTTAATAGACTTATACATCTTCCCAGCACAAATAAAAAAAATGCCGAGTTTTTCTTCAAAATATCGAAAATTATCCTCACTCATAAAACCGGAATCCATTTTAATAATGATTGGAACCGTATTATTGTAACCCTTTCTGATCTTTTTCACAAGTCTTTTTGTTGCTGTTTTAACGTCATCACCATGATTTGAGTGACATTTGCCTTCCCGAAATACAGCATCAATTATCATGCCGTTCCAATAAAATTCTAAAGGCTGAAAACCTTTTACTTTCTTGTAGGTAGGACTACAACCTTCTCGCATTTTAGCCTGATCGTTATTCATCACCATCGTATCTACACCGAGTATTACAACAGGCGGTTGTTCATCACAAAGATGAGAAATGAAAGTATCTGATAGTGCATCACGGAAGATATCGGTATGACGAGGCTCATTACAAAACTTGTTAAACATTCTCTTGATCTGGTCAGTACTTGCTAAATCCTCTTGATTTGTCTCAAGCAAAGCAGCATATGAAGGATCTTGTTTCAATTCGTTAAATGCCACAAGATTGAGCTTACTACCTTCTATCATATATGCAATTGTCTGTCTGAAAAATGAGGTAACATCTAATCCTTTGGTACTTTCTTTAAGATACTGGAATCTGTAACCTAATCGGGATAGGATATCAGTATTATCAATATATTTCAAGACTAATGGCAAACCTGCACGTCCAGACATATACTCAGATGTGCTCTCAATAGAATTTATTGTAACATTGCTTCTGCTTTTCCCTTGACCGAATGACTGCATTTTAACTTTCATATTTCCACCTTTTGGGTGATTTTTTTATATCACCTGTTTTGTAGTTAAAACTATGATATAAAACACCCAAAAGGGTTCAAGGAAAATATTAATCGCTCAGGTTAGGTT
>JAVCDJ010000070.1 GCA_030765845.1 Candidatus Stygibacter australis | reverse complement strand
TTTTATTTTAGTCGATGTCATATTATTAGGAGCTATGTTTTTATACAAGTATATTATGCTATTTGTTACATATTTATTTTACTCTAATTTTGTTCAGTATATTTTAATTTCGGGGGGATGAGTGTTTTCATTCCATATTCGCATCCTCCCGAAATTAAAATATTTTACTGACTTCAAAAATGCCCTGCAGGGGCATCACAATAATAGCCATGGGTGGAACCCATGGATTCAAAATCACATGAAGTCCCCACCCCATCTCGTTTTCGGCTACGCCGAAAACGAGATGGGGTGGGGTATATTTGTTGCTTTATCTTCCACTGGTTTTACCCGTAGCTATTGTAATATCACCCCTTCAGGGTGTAATCTAATTTGATTAAATAGCATGATGTAACATGTTCTAATTCAATTATTTATAATACAAAATTCAAAGAAAAACAGGGGGATGCCTGTTTTCATTCCATACTTTTACGAGATATGAATGCCATAGTGGTTAAAGTTTAATTTTGAGTGATAAATTTCACTTAGGGTTAAATAGGCACACTCATCAGATCGTAACCTAAATTTCTTTGTCAGAATCGTCTTTGTGGACTATTTTGACTGAAGGAGAAGTTAGTTATTTTCTATTATTTAACTAATTAGATTTGACATTTTTGGTAGTGTGATTTTGTTCGTTTACAGACTTGAACTGATATCACTCAAATATAATCAGCAGTGAGTTTTAAGGCAGGAAGTATGGAAATATTGATCAAAGAAGTGAGAAATAAACGTCAGCTAAGAAGTTTTGTTAACTTTCCCGGCAAGCTCTATAAAGGCAATAAATACTGGATACCCCAACTATCAAATGACGAAATGAGTCTATTTGACCCGGTAAAGAACCCGGCTTTTGAATTCTGTGAATCCAGACAATGGCTGGCATATAAGAATAATAGAATAGTGGGCAGAATTGCTGGGATCATAAACCATAAATATATAGAAAAGTGGAATGACAGATACTGCCGGTTTGGCTGGATAGATTTTATTGATGATAAGGAAGTATCCCAAGCCCTGATCAATGAAGTAGAGAACTGGGCAGAGGGAAAAGGTTTGACAGCAGTTCATGGTCCTCTGGGATTTACTGATCTTGACCCTGAAGGAATGCTGATAGAAGGGTTTGAAGAAGAATCTACTATTGCAACTATCTATAATTATCCCTATTACCCCGAGCATCTGAGAGAACTTGGCTACGAGAAAGATGCTGACTGGATAGAATATGAGATCAAGATCCCAGCAGAAGTGCCGGAAAGAATTACGCGAATAGCCGGGATAGTGCAGAAAAAGAACAATTTACGGATTATTCATGCGACTAAGATCGGCCAGTTGAAACCATACTTATATGATGTATTTGAGGTATTGAACAACTCATATAAAGACCTATATGGCTTTATCCCACTCAGTGAGAAGCAGATCACATTATATATCAAGCAATACATCAGCCTTGCCAATCCGGAATATATCAGCCTTATACTGGATAAAAATGATAGGGTAGCAGCATTTGGACTGACCTTTCCCTCGTTATCAAGAGCATTTCAAAAAGCTAAAGGTTCGCTGTTTCCCTTGGGATTTATCCATATCCTGAGGGCTTTGAAAAAGAAAGATATCATTGATCTATATCTGATAGGAGTACGACCGGAACTGCAGGGAAAGGGGGCTAATGCCCTTATTTTAAGCCAATTGATCGAGAGTTATATCAGGAATGGTATTGATAGGGCAGAGAGCAATCCTGAGCTTGAGACAAATAATAAGGTGCAGGATCAGTGGAAATTCTTCGACCGCAGGCAGCATAAAAGACGAAGGTGCTTTATCCGACATTTCGTGAGAAGTGAGTCGTGAGACGAGGAATGTAATGTAAGAGTTTTCACCACAGAGGTCACTGAGGACACAGAGAAATGTAATGTAAGAGATTGTACCACGGACAACACGGATAATGTAATGTAAGACTTTTAACCACTGAAGGCACAGAAAGGCACTGAAAATGTAATGTAAGAAAAGAATTCATTACTTGTTTAGTTAGTGTAATTAGCTTTATATATTTCCTTTCTGTGTAATTCAGTGTTTTCTGTGGTTGGACTCTTTGGGCTGTGGTGTAGTAAAAAATATCTTGCGTGGAATTAGTAATAAAATTATCTGTGAACCTATGAAAAAATATTATAAAGAAATTATCATTATATGTCTGCTGCTGCTGGCAGTCACGGCAATCTTTAACTTAACTGATCTTGATATCCGTATTGAGAAAGGTTTTTATGATCAATCTACGGGTTGGACTCAGGCAAAAGAGGCACCCTGGAAGCAATTATTTGATTATTCCAGTGTACCGGCTTTGCTGCTGTCGGTATTTGCCCTGATCGGGATCATTCTAGGGTATAATTTCAAGCGCTTTGCGCCCTATCGCAAAATATATATTTACCTGGTTGCTCTGATGGTAGTCGCTCCCGGTCTGCTGGTTAATACGGTACTGAAAGAAAATTTTGGGCGTCCCCGACCCAGGTCAATCACGGAATTCGGGGGTAAATATCAATATGAAGCACCACTTGCGTATGACAGCAGCAGTCCCGGGAAATCCTTTCCCAGTGGTCATGCCTCCATGGGCTTTTATTTCTTTGGAATTTATATTTTATACAGGAAAAGAAAGAAATTTATAGCCGGAATAGGCCTGGCAGCAGGAATATTTGGGGGAGGATTGATTGGCTATACCCGTATGCTGCAAGGGGGGCACTTCCTTTCAGACGTGATCTGGAGTGCTGCAATTGTCTATATCTCGGCAGTAGTGCTCTTTCATTTATTTAAATTTTCACCCGATCTAAAGGTCAAGGCAAAAGAGCTTCCCCAGGGCAAGAAACGGGTAATGACTGTGGGATTCAGTGTCGTGTTTTGCCTGATCATTATTGGCGCACTACTTGCCACTCCCCGTGATAAAAAGCACAGGGTGCTGATAGAAGGAAAAGATTATGCTCTGGCAGACACACTACTGCTTAACTTAACATTCTATAATGGAGATATCGAAATAATCCCTTCCGATAAGCTCTATATTCAATGGTATTTTCAGGGTTTTGGTTTTCCCAAATCAAATATTAACTATAAATTAGATACTGAGTTGTCAGGTGGTACCTATGAAGTGGACTTCAGCCAGGATATGAGGGGATTCTTTACTGAAATGCAGCAGGAAATCTTAGTATATATTCCTGAGGATAAAAATATTGAATTGAATTATTCAGTTGGGAGTAAGGAAGTATCACAGAAATACGGGCGAAAAAGTACCTCTGCCCCCAGAGGGAGGTAGGGGACAGAGGCTGCAGGAACTTAATCCTACAAGTTTTGTATATTTTTTAATGGCTTAGGTGCTGTAGCTACATTCACACCATCACCAGAAATATATCCCAATACGGGTTTTCCTTTAGGTTTACCATTTTCATCTTCACGATAAAATTCTACTCTAATACGGACTGGTTTGTCATCTATTTGCAGTATATCATTTCCTTCAGAGTCAATTTCAAAGGGATTATGCTCCAGCCAGCCTAATCCAATAGCTGCTGTACCATGGTCTCCAGTAACTGACTTACGGCTTGATCTGATAAAGTCTCTTTTTTCTTCACTTACATTAGGTGAATTAATACTGGAAGTAACCTTGCCCAGTCTAACACCATCCTTATATATTCCGCGACCTGAGACGATACCTTCAGTAATAAAGAGCACCATACGTTTATCAATACCAGCTTTTATTTCCTGCTCCAGTACTGATCTGCCGACAAATTCAGGTTTATTCATATCAATTGCTGCTGCGAATAAGGGACAATTTGTGGGAGTGGTATCTGGAGTGTATTCACTGCCATTTAATGGTAAACCAAAATTTCCTGCCGAAATCCGGTTTTCATCTCTACCGCCGAGACCTACTAGTAATCCACCCAGATCAAGTGCCAGCACGAGTATCCGCTGGAATTGCTCAATAGCTTTCGCTACAGGAATATAAAGTTCCCAGCCCCAGCGGCTGGTATAGCCTGTTCGACTGATAATATATTTCTCACCTTTATGCTTAAATTCATTAAAAGTGAAATAGCGCATATTCTTATCTGGTTTATGGCGATTCTTTATTACACTATCTCCATACAATGTGGTTATCAGCTTATATGATAGAGGTCCCTGGACATCAATTTTAACCAGTTGATCAGAAATATCAGTGGCGATCACATCTTCATCTTCCAGCTTAAATGTTAAGATAAAATCCAGATCAGCGATCTTGCCTTGACTCTCGTCAGTAATGTCATGACCAGCATTGATCACAAGGATGAATTCATCTTCTGCCATCCGCATCATGATCAGATCATCCAGCACACCACCCAGTTGGTTCAATAGCAGAGAATATTTGCATTGCCCGATTTTCATACCTGCCACATCAGCAGGCAAAACACGATCAAGCAATTTAACTGCATCACTTCCCTTGAATTCCAGTTGTGCCATATGGTCAATATTGAAAATAGATAATTTTTCTATAGCTTTGGCTTCTTCCAATACAGTCGAAAGATAATTTACTGCCATATCATATTCACCAAAATTACTGCGACGGATAGGCACGTATTCCCGTCCTAATCGTTCTGCTAAATGGCGCTGATACCATTCTTCAACTTCAGCCACCGCAGTTTGCCGCGGTTGCTCAGGAAAATTAAATCCCTGTTTTACCATAATAGCTCCTCAATTCTTATAATTCATGTTAAAAAATAACAGGCATTATTTTTGTCAAAAAAAATAACTATCAGCCTTCAGACAGCAATCAGCCAATCAACCGGTAACTGCACTCGAAACGACACAACAAAAAAATGTGGTGTTGTTTGGAGTGCAGTTTGCTGAGCACTGGGGCAGGATTTGAGGGAGGTGGGAAAAAAAGAAAACAGTACTAGAATAAATTATTTTGCAGGGAAATAATATTATCAAGGTCAATAATAAATAAGGAGGCACTATGAAATGGATTATGGTTATAATCGGATTAATATTATTAGCAGGATGTGCTCTTGACGATGCTGCTACTGTAGAGAGTAAGATAGAGTTAACTCCATATTTAGTGGAGAGTTCGGCAAATGTTGGGGAAGATATTGAACTAAAGATATTGGTTGATGAGTGTACTGAGCCTATTTTTGGCTTGTGTCTGCAATTAGAGTATGATGAAGAATATCTTTCTTATGACAATCAATCAGAAATAGTAACTGGCGAGATATTTTCAGATAATAGTCTTGTATTTGTTCAGGCAGAAAATGGAATTGTTCACATATCAATGACATTGCAGCAGGATGAGCAGCCAGTAGCGAATACAGGCATGTTGTGTCAGCTTACATTCAATTGTGAGAATGCAGGAATCACACAATTTAATATTATTCAGAGCGAGATAAATGCCTATGATGAAGATGGGAATCTGATAGAATGTGAATATCAGGTATCTCAGGAAGCTGAATTAGAAATAAATTAATAAAATGAAAGGAAGGTTTATTTTGAGCAGGATTAAACTGATAGTACTATTGATATTAATAACAGGGGTATTATGTGCCCAGGAAGCGTATGAGGGGTATACGCTATATAGCCCCAATGGGAGTCATAACACTTATTTACTGGATATGGAGGGGGATACAGTTCACACGTGGTATAGTTCTAATTCGGGAGGATATTCAACCTACCTTCTTGAAGACGGCTTATTGCTGCGACCAGTAAGTGTACCAAATACTCCCATGCAGGGAGGAGCCAGCAGTGGCAGGTTTGAGAAACTGGACTGGGATGCTGATACTGTGTGGGAATTTGAATACTATGGTAATGATTATTTACCTCATCATGATATTGAGCCCATGCCCAATGGCAATATTCTGTTAATCAGCTGGGAAATAAAAACTGGAGCAGAAAGTCTTGCCAATGGACGCACAACGGCATTAACTTTGTGGCCCGATTATCTTGTTGAGATAGAGCCGAGTGGAACAACTGGGGGAGAAGTTGTGTGGGAATGGCATTTCTGGGATCATTTGATCCAGGATCATGACCCTACAAAATTAAATTATGGAGTAGTGGAAGATCATCCAGAGCTATTGGACATTAATCTTGGCGGTGCCGGGGGAGGACCTGGTGGCGGTGGAGGTGACTGGCTGCATATTAATGGAATAGATTATAATGAAGTGCTTGATCAGATAGTGATCAGTTCTCATTTTATGGATGAAATCTATGTGATAGACCACAGTACAACAACGGAAGAAGCTGCCGGTCACGCAGGTGGCAATAGCGGAATGGGTGGAGATATTCTCTATCGCTGGGGTAATCCTGATAATTATGGTGCAGATGGCAGCTATAACTTTGAAGTGGTACATTGTGCCTACTGGGTGCCACCTGACTGTCCTGGAGCAGGAAATTTAATGGCTTTTAATAACGGGGATAATAACCATCAGTCAAAAGTAGTAGAAATAGAGCCGCCTTATGAAAATACTTATAATTACAACTGGACACCAGGAACTTCTTTTGCTCCTGAACTGCCAGTGTGGCAATATTCAAACGGGACAGGATTTTATTCCAATCATCTGGGCAGCGTTCAGCGTCTGCCAAATGGCAATACGCTGATCTGCGAATCTACCAGTGGTGATATGTTTGAAGTAGATGAATCTGGTGCCATACAATGGTCAAAGAATACAACTTCTGAGATTGCGCGCTGCCTTCGCTACGGAATAGATTATCCCGGTTTAGCAGCATTATATCCTAATGGAGAAATTACTGGAACAGTTACTGATGAAATTACCTCTCTGGCTATCTCAGAAGCAGTGATCACTATTGGTGAATTTGAAGTAGAGAGTGATGAAGATGGCAATTTCTCAATTGAAATCCCGGCAGGAACTTATGAATTGAACTGTGAACATGAAGGTTATGAGTTTTATGAATATGGTGAAGATATTGAACTGGCAGCTAATCAGGTGGTAGAGCTGATTATTGAATTGACTCCAGTGAGTGCAATAAATGAGGATGAGATCGACTCTGTAGTGCTGCTGGGAAATTATCCTAATCCCTTTAATCCATCCACTACGATCAGTTTTGTGATCAATAATGCTGCTGAAAATACTGAACTGGGAATTTATAATCTGAAAGGACAAAAGGTGATAACCCTGGTGGATGAGCAATTGCAGGCAGGTCAGAAAAATGTGGTCTGGGAAGGAAAAGACAAATATGGTAACACAGTACCTTCTGGTATTTATTTATATAAATTAGCAAATGGTGATCATATATCAACCAGAAAAATGATCTTAATGAAATAAGGAGATGGTCATGAATAGATCAATAATAGCGATAATATTAATTACCCTTTTATCACTGATAATGCTTTCCTGCAGTGATGATGACAATACAACTGATATTGATGATGAAACAATGCCTGGAATGGTGTTGATCGAAGCTGCTGATGCCCAATTTGAGATGGGCTCGGAAACAGATTATGAAGATGAATCTCCTGTTCATAATGTAAGTTTCGGTAGAGATTTCTGGATGGATGAAAGCGAAGTTACTCAGGCTGAATATGACAGTGTGATGACCGCTGCTTATGCTGATTATATATTACCGGACTGGAATAATCCCTATGGCGTAGGAGATGAATATCCTGCTTATACACTGGAATGGGGAGATGCTGTGCTTTATTGCAATGCACTCAGTCGTTTTGCAGGATTGGACAGTGTATATTCATATACGAGTATTAGCGGCACGCCTGGTAATTTATGTGAGCTTGAAGATATGACCAGCGACATAACAAAATCAGGTTATCGTCTGCCTACGGAAGCTGAATGGGAATTTGCTTATCGGGGTAATGCAACCACTGATTTTTACTGGGGTAAGGATTATGATCCCTATCCGGCAAATGCTGCTGATTCTACAGAATTTAACAGCAATGCGGTTTGGTATGGGAATTCCTGGGAATATGGGGGAGATGATCCTCAGTATGGTACACATCAGGTGAGATCAGGTTTACCAAATGCTTATGGATTATATGATATGAGTGGAAATCTCTGGGAATGGTGTCATGACTGGTATAGTGGCTATACTGCAGATTCACAGATAGATCCAGCGGGTCCTGAATCAGGTAGCTGGCATTCCATCAGAGGGGGAAGCTGGGCAAATCATGCTGAGTATCTGCGTGCAACTAACCGTACATTTTACGCTCCCTGTTATTATTATTATTTGATTGGCTTCCGCACAGTGTTGCCTGTAACGGATTAAAGGGAGTATGACATGAATAGACATATAATATTCCTGATTCTGCTGGCAGCAGGTAGTTTATTATTCAGCCAGAGCATAGTAATAAATGAATTTCTGGCTTCAAATGATAACGCAGGCTCAGACCCTAATGGTGATTTTGATGACTGGATTGAGCTTTATAACACTGGTACAGAAGAGATAGATCTCACGGGCTGGCATCTTTCGGACAAAGATAATGATCATGCAAAGTGGACCTTCCCGGCAATGTCCATCCATGCTGGAGAATATTTGGCAATCTGGTGTGATGAAGAAGAAGAGCAAGGTGATAACCATGCGAATTTTAAAATATCAGCTTCAGGGGAAGTGATCATTCTTAGTGATACTGACCTTAATGTGATTGACGAGATCACTTTTGGAGTGCAGCTTACTGACATCAGTATGGGGCGTTATCCGAATGGAAGTGGTGACTTTATTCAGATGTATCCTTCGTTTCTGGCAGAAAACCAGAATGATTATTTGCCGGTGGAAGATACTTCAAGTGAGCTTTTCCTGCCTGATGTGGTATATAGATATGACCTTCACTTTGATATCGAGAACTGGGCTGATACTCTGGCTTACTGGTATGAAAATGGAGAAGAATATATACCTGTGCAGGTTACCTTTAATGACACTCTGGTGCTGGAAAATGTGGGGGTTCGCTATAAGGGTAATTCTTCTTATGTGCAATCTATCAATTCTCCCAAAAAGCCTTTTAAGATGAAATTTGATAAGTTTGATGGGGAGATCCTGCATGGAGTTTCCAAGCTTAATTTCTCAAATTGCATCAATGATCCCAGCTTTCTCAGGGAAGTGCTTTCCTATGAAGTTGCTCGTAAGATAACTCCCTCGTCCAGAACAGCTTTTGCAAATATCTATGTAGATGGTGAACTGATTGGACTCTATACTCAGGTAGAGCAGATAGATGAATACTTTATCGCTCAGAATTTCGATGAGATTCCAGGTAATCTTTATAAAGCTGCTGATGATGGTGCAACCATGCTCTATATTGGTTCTGACCAGGAGGATTACTATGATGAATATGAGCTAAAAACCAATGAAGATGCTAATGACTGGAGCGATCTGGTGCAGATGCTTGACGATCTTAATAATTGCTCTGATGAGGAACTGATCACGCTGGTTGATCCTCAGATTGACTTGCAGCAGGCAGCTCAAATGCTGGCTTTTAGTATGGTGCTTTCGAATTTTGACAGCTATCCTGGTTCCGGGCGCAATTTTTACCTTTATCATGATCAGATTGCTGACCGGCTGCAATTTATCCCCTGGGACATGAATGAGTCTTTTGGGGCTTATAAGAACAACTGGGATGTGGTAAACCTGAATGTGCTGGATATTCCTAATCTGGATGACAGACCTCTTAATAGGCGTATTCTGGAAAATGCTTCTCTTAGAGAGGAATATCTGGATGAGATCAGGTTGCTGCTGGAAACTTCTGCCTCTTATGATACACTCTCAGCCCGTATTGATGAACTTAAAGCATTCATCGATCCTTATGTGATGGCTGACCCTAATAAATTCTATTCTTATCAGGACTTCCTCACCAATAGTGATGATGATGTGATGGTGGGCATGGGGCAGACTATACCCGGACTAAGAACTTTCATCCAGGATCGCGCTGATGCTATCTGGCAGCAAATCTCAGTGCTTTCCGTATATCCAGGAGATTGTGATAATAATGGTGTGGTTGATGAATATGATATTCTTCCAATTGGTATTAATTTCCTGCTGGAAGGAGCTGAACGGGATAATATTTCCTTTAACTGGCAGAGTTTTACAGCTGAACCCTGGGCGGAAAATGCTGCCACTTATGCTGATGCCAATGGTGACGGGATTATAGATGAAAATGATGTGATCGGTATAGGAGCAAACTGGGGTAATGAACATCAGATCACTGGTACTTCTTATGGCGTGAGTATTGATGATATAGAATATCTGCAGCAGTATCGGTCTGAATTTGAAGAGCTTAATAATGCCCTGA
Organism: Candidatus Stygibacter australis; assembly: GCA_030765845.1. Classification (NCBI taxonomy): domain Bacteria; kingdom Pseudomonadati; phylum Candidatus Cloacimonadota; class Cloacimonadia (SeqCode); order Cloacimonadales (SeqCode); genus Candidatus Stygibacter; species Candidatus Stygibacter australis. The sequence goes on along the minus strand of JAVCDJ010000070.1, from coordinate 9,762 downwards.
GTGGAAACAGTGAAAGTGTTCAAAGCATGAAGTCATTATTGCAGATGATCTTTGATTTCCCGGAAGATACTCCTCCTCCGGCTCAATACCTGAAGAATTATCCTAATCCCTTTAATCCAATGACTACAATTTATTACAGCGTAACCGATGCTTCTCAACAGACTAATATTTCAATTTATAACTTGAAGGGGAGAAAGGTAAAAACACTGATCAATAGTCAGTTAGATATGGGAGAATATTCTCTGACCTGGAATGGGGAAGATGAACATGGCAATACATGCGCAAGTGGAGTCTTCTTCTGCAGGTTTACTAGTGGTGCAGAGACACGTATAAATAAGATCACTCTACTGAAATAAATGACGGAATATCAGGTTATGGTGATATTACTATAATAACCCGAGGAGTGTCTTGATAAACTCATCACCCTTAAGCACTCCATAAAACCCCTTCTTAACCGAAAACTCATTGTATTCGGTAACTTCATCTGCCTTCAACGTGGGATTATAGATCACAAAAGGCACTGCATCATGAGTGTGAGTTCTGATCTCACAGGGAGTGGCGTGATCAGGGATCAAGCCGATCGAAACCGGTTCATCCATATCCGCTGCCTGCTCCATGATATATTTAACCAGTCTGCTATCAAGATATTCGAGAGCTTTGATCTTTTTATCTATATTACCTTCATGACCTGCTTCATCAGTTGCTTCCACGTGTAGATATACAAAATCATGGTCTTTCAAAGCATTTATTGCTGCTTCAGCTTTCCCTTCATAATTAGTATCTATCAGTCCAGTGGCACCTTCTACCTCAATTACGTCCATACCAGCATAAATTCCCAGTCCTTTAATAATATCGACAGCAGATATCGCTGCTCCCTTGATATTATATTTCTCTTGAAGTGTTTTCATGGCAGGTTTATATCCAGAAGACCAGAACCAGGCAGAATTAGCAGGGTCTTTTCCTTCCTTTCTTCTTTTTAGATTAACCGGATGGTTTCGGAGAACGTCTTGTGATTTAATGATCAGATCATTGAGGATTTTAGCAGTTTCAATTCCATCATCACTGGTAGGCTCGATAAGCACATCCCGCCAGGGAGTTCCTGGCACATCATGTGGAGGAGTAAATTTTAAGTCATTATTTCCACCTTTTATCACCAACAGATGCCGAAAGCTGATACCTTTATAGAACCTGATCTGGTCATTAGACAGCTCCTCATTCAGGGCATCTATTAGAAGATGTGATTCCGAAGTAGTGATATGTCCGGCAGAATGATTCTTTATCTTATCATCTTCCAGGCAGAGCAGATTGCATCTCATTGCCAGATCACCTTCTTCAATGGTTACACCCATACTGGCACCTTCCAGTACTCCACGCCCCTGATAGACCTTATATACATCATATCCCAGAACCGCCAGATTTGCTACTTCACTTCCAGGCGGCATATCGGGTGGCACAGTTACCAGTTGCCCGGTCCTGCCTATTGAACATAATTTATCTATACTGGGAATATTTGCGAGTTGGAGGGGAGTTTTATTTTCTCGGGATTTTATGGGGCGATCTGCCATCCCATCACCAAGTATGATCATATATTTCATTTATATTTCCTTATCAGGTATTCTTTGAAGGCATCATATTCATTTTTCAGAAGATCAAAGGACTCCTCCTTTTCTTCCAAACCTTCCAGACTGGGGGGGAGCTCAGGGTCAAATTTAAGGATTTCCTCAATCTGCTGAGGGAATTTTGCTGGATGAGCAGTTTCCAGAGAAACGCATAACTGCTCAGGCTTATTGTAATCTGGATGGGTTTCAAGGAAATATTCCAATCCTGACCAGCCTACAGCACCATGGGGTTCCAGAAGGAGTTTATGTTGCTGATAAGCTTTTGCGATCATTTCTTTGGTTTGTTTATCATTTACACTGACCGCAAAAATATCTTTTCGCATTCTATCCAGATCCGGTGCCTTGGAAACATTACCTTTTTCGTCCATTGCTCCACCATATAAGGCTACCAGCCGGGAGAGATTACTGGGGTGACCTACGTTCATCGCACTGGACAGGCAATTTTTAGAAGGGACAATTTTCCTGTATTGTCCTGTCTTCAGGAATACAGGGAATTCATCATTTTCATTACAGGCAATCACATATTTCTTTACAGGTAAACCCATTCTACTGGCGATCATACCGCCCATCATATCACCAAAATTACCGGATGGAACAGAATAGATCACCTTATCATCTGCACCTTTTTTGAGTTTTGCATAAGCATAAAAGTAATATACTATCTGGGGCAGGATTCTGCCAATATTAATGGAATTAGCGGAAGAGAGATTAAGAAAATCAAGGTCAGTGTCTGCAAAGGCCTGTTTTACCAGATGCTGGCAGTCGTCAAATTTGGCATTTAGCCCCACAATCTGGATATTCTTTCCCAGGGTTGTCATCTGCTTGCGCTGCCTGTCAGTAACTTCTTTTTCGGGAAATAAAACCAGGCATTTGATATTATCAAGACCATAAAAAGCGTTGGCTATTGCACTGCCAGTATCACCCGAAGTTGCTGTAAGTATCAATAATTTCCTATCTTCTGTCTTCAAGTAATACTGCATCAATCTTCCCATCATTCGGGCAGCAAAATCCTTAAATGATGCTGTGGGGCCTTGATCGAGCCGCATTACGTATTTACGCTCAAATACATGTTCTAGTGGAACTTCATAATTATAGGCAGACCTGGCAAGATTTAGAAGATCAGTTTGGGGGATTTCACCTTTCAGGAATTTATAAAGCACCGCAGAGGCGATCTCATAATATTCTAGTGAAGCCAGTTCTGTTAGTTCATCAGCTGAAAACGATGGTATCTCTTTGGGCATGAAAAGCCCTCTGTCAGGTGCAATACCCTTAAGCAGAGCATCACGGAAGCTAACTTCCGCAGCCTTCAGATTTGTAGAATAGTATTTTATTGATTCTCTCATTATATTTCCTTGATCATTATTTATTTAATTGCCCTCTAATGCATTTTGCCAGTCTTTTAACTGCCTCTGCGAGTTGCTCCTTAGTGGCAAATGAGAAATTGATACGCATAGCATTGCTGGCAGGATTTTCCCCATAGAATACATCACCAGGCACAAAGGCTACTTTATATTTGATCGCCTCATGAAACAGCTCATTGGTGTCAATTTCAGGAGGAACTGTCACCCAGAGGAAAAGACCTCCCTGGGGCTTTGTCCAGTGTACTCCCAATTCCGGTGGAAAATATTCTTTCATGGTTTCCAGAAATATATCCAGCTTTTCTCCATAATACTTTCTGCACTTGCTCATGTGCTCATCAAGACCCATTTCAGTGAGAAATTCTGTGCACATATCCTGATTATATTTGGGTGTATTAAGGACATTTCCTTCCTTAATATTGATCATGCGGCTGATAACCTCTTCTGCTCCAATATTAAATCCCACTCTGATGCCCGGGCAGAATATTTTGGAGAAAGTATATAAACCAATCACATTCGTGCCATCTCTTTTTTGATCAAGTGAGAATATGGAAGGAATCGTTTCTCCTGTATACCTGAGATCACGATAAGGACTATCCTCAATAATAGGAACATCATATTCATAGCTTAGATCGAGCAGTATTTCACGTTTCTTAAGACTAGTGGTTATACCAGTGGGATTCTGAAAATCAGGGACTACATAGATGAATTTGGGTTTCCTGCCCTGCTTTCTCAGGGATTCCAGTTGTCTTCTGTATTCTTCCACATTTGGTCCATCATCCTCAATATCAATGCCGATGATCTCTGGACGCTGCATTTGAAAAGCTACAATTGCTCCTGCAAAGGTGGGTCGGTCAATAATAATAGCGTCTCCAGGATTTATGAACAATCTCCCCGTGAGATCAAGTCCATGCTGCCCGGAGGATGTAACCACTATATTTTCCGCACTTAAGGTTATGTTATCGCGTTTCAGAAAGCCAATTATGGCATCAATAAGAGCTTTTTCTCCCGGTACTCCGGTATATTGCATAATAGTATCAATATCATTCTCCAGGCGTTTTGCCGAAGCCAGTCTCATTTCATGTTTTTGAAACATGTCTGGTGAAGGCAGTCCTCCTGCCAGAGAAATAATCTCCGGATTATTTAAATATTTGAAGATCTTTCCAATGGAATACCCTCCAAAATCTTTGATATTGTCCGAAAATCGCGCATTCCAATCCTTGATCATTTTTCCTCCAAAATGAATTCCAATTTCAGTAATTTATTTCTCAGCTATAGCAATCGATAACTAACAATCGCAATTACAGCAGCATTTCTTCTCGTAAGAAGCTCCTCCAAATACTGTTTTGATGCCTTTCTTCATGAAATCTCTTCCATCCTGGGAAGCTTTGAGTGATTTATAAAAGATAACATCGCCAATCTTTGTGGCATTTTCTTCTCTTTCCTCTTCCGAAAGAAAATAAGCTGCCATTGTATCCATCTCACGGGCAGTGCCGTCACTTTCATATTTATAGGTTAAATTTGTTCCGCTTTCCAGCACCTTATGAGCATTTGAAATCCAATTGAAGTCCGCCATACCCAAATCAGGATTGATGAACATATGAGCAGAAAGACTTACTCCCTTGATCCCGCTTTCATCCAAAGCTTTGGCGCATTTGATAAAGGTCTCAGCAGTTGCTCCATTTCCTACATTGATCTCATAGATCGGGGTTGTGCCATCATCTCTGATATATTCACTGATAATATTTAGCAGCATCCGGAACTGCATCAGGTTCTGCGTTGCCAGCAGCATTGACACCTTAAAAGTCAGGTTCGGAATATCTCTGCCATAATAGCAGGCAGCAATGATGGAACTCCAGCTCGGGTTCAGGAAAAAGTCATTTCCGGTTGCAAGAGCCGTGCGGGTAACGCCATCAAGATAAATTAGATGATTATCATTTGAGACTTCAATTCCACCAAAATTACCAAAGAAGGTACCCTGGTTTTTTAAGATCAAAGCAGAATATTTATCATCCACACAATTGGTTTCAAATAATCTACCAGTTACTTCCTCAAGCTTTTTAAATCTGCTGGTTAGTTGTGGTATCCCAATCAAATTAGTGCTGCAGTATTTACAGGATTTCATGATATTTTCAGTCATGGCAAGAGTAGCCATCAGATCTCCATTATAGATATAATTATCTGTAAGTGCTACCACTGAGATGCATTCTGAAGGTACATAACAGGGATTATCTGTCCCTGCGCTGGCTGCAATACGCTTCATGGCATGATGGGTTACACTGGCTCCCTGCCAGCCTGAAACCTGACTGGTTGCTGTCCCCAGTTTGCAATTACAGGCAAAATTATTCTGTTTCTCAAAAACATCTACTTTGGGAAACTTTTTTACCAGTTCTTCTGCATCAGCGATCATATCGCCGAAGCCTTTCTCTTTGAGGATAGCCTTCCTGGTTTCCAACTTTCTCATCTCAGTAATTGTTTCACTGATCTTCTGAGCACCACCATGAAATTCCTTTAAAGCATCAATAGCCTTTAAATCGCAATTGGATAATAACTTGTACTTCATAACATCTCCCTTTTTTATTATTTTAACATTTAAGAATATAACCTAATTTACTGAAGTGAAAGCACTTAAGTGCTTATCTCACAGGTCGGGTCGCATCATGCTCTCACGTTCTCATAAATACTCCGGCTAGGAATATTCTGTCAATAGTTTTTCACCTTTGGTAATCGAATTCATACGAAGTCAACTGAAAACCAGGATTTTTTTAAATGAAGGTGAGGATGGCTCTACTTTTGAAAACAATTGACAATAAACAACAAAATCAGCTTATAGAGTACATTCGATGTGGAATAAAAATTACTGGCTGGAACTGGAGGATGAAATGTTAATAAGTTTAAAGCGAATACTGGTTTCGATAATTATCGGTCTTTCTATATTCTTTGTACTGGTATTGATCAATCAGGTTAACCAGTTTGCGGTAAGTGCAGAAAATGTGGTTACAGGTGGGGGAGTAATTGCCTGGCTTTTATTTTTAATTATAATGGTTTTGATCATATATCCCATATTGCAGTTAATATTTTTACCCAAGCCACTAAAACGCCCCCAGATGAAAGTTAAAAGCCTTGAATCAGATATTGATACAGTACTAATTGATGCAGCACAAAGTAAAGCAGAGATCAAATTTTACAGCAATTATAAAAAGCGGATCATTAAAAATTTCCGACGCTATACTAAGCATTTTAATATTGATCTGGAATTAAAGAATGAATTGATGAATGCCGAGGAAGTGCCGGAGATACAGGAAGTATTGAAAAATATCGAGCAGGTGATTGATAAAGTGGCCAATAGCAGGATAAAAAAATATGCCAATGAGGTATTCATCTTCACGGCGATTTCACAAAATTCAGGATTAGATGCTATACTACTGCTGAAAATTCAAATACAGATGATCTGGGAGATAGCACATCTTTATAATCAGAAACCGCACTGGAAAGAAATGCTGGAAATATATCTGAACGTGTTTGCCAGCGGCTTGATGGCAATAGGAATCTCTGATATCCCTGTGGATGAACTGGTGAAGAAGATATCAGCTAAATCATTTGAACAGAGTATTTTTGCCAAAATCCCAGGTGTGGATATTGCTTCTTCTATTACTTCCTTTCTGGCAGACAGCTTGTTTGAGGGGATGCTGAATGGACTATTGACTCTCAGAGTTGGGTATATTGCTTTGGATTACTGTAAATATTCTGAGAAATATGATAAAACAAAAACAGTGAAGAGTGCATCGCAAAAAGCAGTAAGTCAGATCAGGACACTTGCTATCGAGGAATCTGCAATATACAAAAAATTATTTATAAAAGCTGCGATAAAGCAAAAGAAAGAAAATAAACTGGCGAAATATAAATTCAAGATCGGCAAAAGGCATAAGAAGACTGATCATCCTAAAGAAGATCTAAATGAATAATTTTCTTAACTTATAAATCTTTGAAGGTTTTGTAAAGAGGTTTCATCAAAAAATTCCTGTGGACGTAGTGGACACAGTGGACTATGTGGACGAAGTAACAAACCACACCCCGTCCACTATGTCCACCTCGTCCACACCGTCCACAAAAAAAAACATTTGACACTCACCCCCAAAAATCCCCAATCATCCCATATTCAAAAAGCGAGGAAATGAAAAATGCCAAACCTGATCCCCAAACACGGAGGTTACCGCAATACCCTAAGCTATAAATTGTCACAACTAATTTACGATATTACAGTAAGATTTTGTGATCGCTATATAGATAAATTCAGCAGGACAAAAGATCAGATGGTACAGGCAGCCCGAAGTGGTAAGCAAAATATAGCTGAAGGTTCTCTGGCATCAGCTACTTCAAAGAAAACGGAACTAAAACTCACCCAAGTTGCCCGTGCCAGTCTGGAAGAACTAAAACTCGATTATGAAGACTTCTTGAGACAAAAAAGCTTAAAGCAATGGCATCGCAATAATCCCTTAAGGCAAAACTTGATTGATGCTCGCTGCCAGACCGCCGATGAAGTAGCAGCCTGGATAAAAACAGCCTGCCAAGCACAAAATCCCTAAGGGACAAAATCCTCAAACCTCTATCCCGAATTCTCAGCCAATGCTGCCCAGGTACTCATCACAGTTGCCTGTTCTCTGCTAGATCACCAGGTTGCCACCCAGGCAAAAGAATTTGAAGAACAGGGCGGTTTCACCGAAAGACTATACAAAGTAAGAACCCAAAAAAGAGAACAAGATAGAAAAAAAAGCTAAACCAACCCCGTCCACTTAGTCCACAACGTCCACTCCGTCCACAAAAATCTTACTTGATCTCCTGACACTCCAACCACCGTTCACAAGAAACCAGATGATCATTCACAAGCCCCGTAGCCTGCAGGTGAGCATAGATAGTAGTGCTTCCCAGAAATTTAAATCCCCGCTTTTTCAGGCCTTTACTTATCCTGTCTGATAATTCCGTGTGAGCTGGAATACTATCCATAGTCTCCCAATGATTGATTATCGGTTTGCCATTAACAAAACCCCAGATATAGTTAGAGAAACTCCCAAATTCCTTCTGGATCTCCAAAAACCTTTGGGCATTATTGATCGAAGCAGCAATTTTCAGTTTATTGCGGACAATACCGGCATTTGCCATCAATTCATTATATTTCCGCTCATCATAAGTTGCTATAAGCTTCGGCTCAAAATTATCATAAGCTTTGCGGTAGTTTTCTCGTTTTTTTAAGATAGTGTACCAGCTCAAACCAGCCTGAGCAGATTCCAGCACCAGAAATTCAAATTGAGTGCGGTCATCTCTGGCAGGAACACCCCACTCTTTATCATGATAGCTGCGGTAAAGCTCATCTGAATCGCCCCACGGACATCTCATAATAACCTCCTTACTATTATCTATTACTTTCGCCAATTTCTTTCATTTCCAGTTTCTCACAAATTATAGTTGTAGTTATAGTTTTTTCAAACCCAAAATGTTCATATAATGCTATTGCATCAATATTATCTTCATAAACAGTTAGATAGCAGCTTATCTGAGGATGATGTTGTAGAAATCTATGCAGTAGGTATTTTGCAATTCCTCTGCCTCGATGTTCTGGATGCACACAAATGGAAAATAAATACTTCCTGTCATTAAATATCCAACCCAGGCATGCCCCAATCAATTTATCCCCGTTTCTGCACATCAGCGTTATTCTACCCACTTCCTTTTTAAAAAAGTAATCAATCAAATCATTCCAGTCACCTAACATATATTCCTTATCATCAAAATAGCAGGTATAATGAAAATCAGCTAATTCTTTTTCATCAGAGTCAGTAGAAACAGAATATCTCTTATCAATGTAATTGGCATCTATTTCAAATGGGGCAGATAATTCCATTTTACTAACAGAATTGATATTGCAACAATTTGAATTATATATTTGCTGGAGGATATTAACAGAATCAAAAATATGAGAAATGATGATATATTTATGGCTTTGATGCTCAAAAGATTGACCCAGCAGCTTGATTAACTGGACTGCATCGTTTACGCTAAAAGACTGATTCACATATAAATAAACCTGAATATTATTTCCCTTTTCAGTCCAAAAGAAATATCCCTGAATAAACTTAGCTTTGGCCAATAAGAAAATATGCCGACGTGAAAACAATTTCTTCATTTTATCCTGATACTGGGATTTGGAAAAATGTCTATCGACTATTTCAGCACTGGTAATTAAACCAGAACTAATGTATTCTTGAATTTCTACTGCTTTTAAGATCATAAGCTTTCCGGTAGTTTTCTCTTTTCTTTAAAATAGTGTACCCGCTTAAACCTGCCTGAGCAGATTCCAGCACCAGAAATTCAAAATGAGTGCGGTCATCTCTGGCAGGAACACCCCACTCTTTATCATGATAGCTGCGGTAAAGCTCATCTGAATCGCACCACGGACATCTCATAATAACCTCCTTACTATTATCTATTACTCACTCCAATTTCTTTCATTTTACCTTATGTCTAATAATTTCAATTAAACTTGAGATATACTACCTGCGATGTCAAATGAATTTTCTACAACTGGCTTATTACTTCTTTCGTGCATTAACATTATGCGAAAGATGGTGGTTCGAAAAAGAGATTATCAACAACTGACCACAGTAGAGTAGAGACAGGCTTCAATTATTCTATCCACCTGTCCCCCTCGTCAAACCGTGCATGCGGTTTTCCCGCACACGGCTTACCGACAAAGTTCACTCCAAGCATTCACAGTTTCATCAGTCGAA
>JAVCDJ010000069.1 GCA_030765845.1 Candidatus Stygibacter australis | reverse complement strand
ACCAACCTTAGGCAGGCACTCAGAAAGACAGCATGAATCATTTAATTACAATTCTGAAACATATTGCGTTAATGCCTGCCCAAATGGCAAGAAACCAGATGAAATTAAGCACAATAAGAAAGGTTCAATAACAGCAGTATGGTATGAACAGACTTGCGCTGGATGCAAAATAGATAATTGTCCTGCTAAAGTGAAGAAAAGGGGTAAAGGTTACAGATATCATTACTATACTATAAGCTCAGTGAAGTGCCATTTAAGGCGTCAGTATGAAAACAGCCAGGAGTTCAGAGATATATACCGTTTCAGAAGTGGAATAGAGGCTACTAATTCACGATTTATTTCTATGACGGGTGCGAGACGATCGCGTTATCGTGGATTAAATAAAATGAGATTCAGTCAAAAATTGAAAGCTCTGGCAATCAATGTGTTCAGAGTAACGGGATACATGAGGAAATTGGGTGATTTTCGATATATTTTATCATTTTATGCTCAATATTTTCAAAAATATTGCTTTTTTAAGCCGGAAACAGTGATTTTTATGCATTTGGACCAAAATGAATTTTGCTTTAGGATAAATGATGTTTCGTAAACGCGATTATCCTGTGAGTTTTTACGGTAGCATCAAAATTAAGTGTGTAATGTAATTTTGAGCTGGGGGAAAACGAAGGGGTGAGGGAATGAGGGAATGAGGGAATGAGGGAATGAGGGAATGAGGGAATGAGGGAATGAGGGAGAGAGAGTAATATAAATTCAAAATTCAAAATTTAAAATTAAGTTTGGGTACGCATATTATAAATCAGACTCGTCAGATTATATATAACCTGGCGAGTTTTTTTGGATATGACAGCTTTGAACAGCTATCGCATTTTAATGTACGCAAGTTTTCAGTTTAATTTCATTCGCATTTTCATAGAGTCGTAAATTACCAGATTGATGGCTCAGATAATGTCAACGGGCAATCACTGAATAATGATGAGATCAGCACATTTATCAGCATAGGCTATAATTTCTAAATCACGTGAAATTATTTGACAGGAATGATAGAAATAGTCCGATTTGGATTGTACCTCGAATCATGGAAAATTGAAATTGTTTTTGAAGGATATGCGACATTATTTTAGAGTAGTTATTTTTCCAGGAAAATGAGGAGTTTGAAATTATAAATGTGGTTATTGTAATGAATCTAAATGGAATATCCGCGATATTTGTCGTATACACACCCCAAATCGGGGGGGGGTATACGCGACAAAATTGTCGGGGACGCAAATATTAGTAGCAATAAAAAAGGAGAAGATATGAAGAAGATTGTTTTATTTATTATTTTATTTTAGCAACGTGATCTTCCTGGAGTTGAGAGAAGTTTCAGTTTCCAGGATGAGGAGATATATCCCAGAGCTAAGGTTTGAATTCTGTAGATTAGAGCCATTCCAGATGCGGGTATGATTTCCGGCGGGTAGTATATCATCGATCAGCATTTGTACAAGCTGCCCTTTGATATTATAAACTGCCAGTTTAGTATGTGAAGCTTCTGGCAGAGAAAAATTGATCGTAGTGGAAGGATTAAAGGGGTTGGGAGAAATAGTCAGATTTAAAGTAGACGGTATATCAGCCGGATCATTATCATTGTTGATATATTCACAATAACCCATGTCAGGTGCAGTTCCAAAGTATTGCGATTCATCCAGATCGATCATTGTTACATCATCAAATTCAAACTGGGCAATTCCTGTATCTATACAGGGAGAACCTGCCTGAAGCTGAAAATCGTCATCCTGAGCAGAAACAAAAAGAGGATCCTGATTTATATTTCCTTCCGAGTAATATAATAATCCTACACTCCCATGGATAATTGCTGCACTTCCACCCTGAATATCAGAATAAACCAGGCAGAAAGTATCAGTAGGCAATCCACCAAAAAAGCGGATAACATCATCTGTATTATCCCAGAAAATACAATTTACTGCATACAGGCTGGAATTCAGAAATGAGTGGATTCCAGAAGATGAATGAGCATAATTGCAGGTAAAAGTGGAATTGGAAATTAGAACCAGAGAATTATTCCCACTGCAAATTCCCCCTCCCACACTGAGAACCATATTATCATAAAAAAGACAATTTGAGATGGTAAGATTTGATTCATCACAATAAATTCCACCCCCAAATTCTGACGCGAAATTTCCCTTGAAAGTAGCATTGTGCAGGATCACATCAGAATTAGTACTTATCAATCCACCACCATGATTGGCAGCAGCATTATTTTCAAATATCACATCCTGCAAATCTGCACTGGCATTTAAAATGGACATCCCTCCCCCGTTATAAGCACTGTTATTCTGCACTTTGATATCATGCAGCAAAGCCTCAGAGCCATCGCTGATCAAGATTGCACCTCCATCACTATCTTCCACAGAATTGCTCTGCAGAATGATGTGATGGATATAGGGATTTGAGTTATTGCAGTAAATTCCTGCTCCTCCAGCATTATTTCCATTTAAGACCTTCAAATTGGAAATAGTATTATTCACTGAATTGGATAACCTGATAACAGCAGAATTATTTTCTGCATCGAGGATAACACTTTCCTGAGAGCTGCCATTAAGCGATACATTATCAGGAAGTGAAATAGGGAAATATTCACCATTTGAAGAATTACTGTAGCTTCCTGGAAGCAGGTTAATAGTATGAGGATCAAGACTATCTGCCAGTATTATTGAGCAGGCATACTGGATAGTTTTTAATGGCTCTTCTTCAGAAAGCCCACTATGGGAATTATCTCCATCTGGTGATACATACAGATCAGCTGCAACCTGCTGCTGCAAACAGTTCAAGATATCAAAGCTGAAATTCTCCAAAGGTGCAACATGATAATCAGTTGGCTCCATAACAGTAAATGTATCGACAATTATTTCTACAAGCACTACTGAATAAATATCTGAGCCGGCATCACGCTGCCAGGAATTATTAAGATATATATTGCAGCGATCATCAGGATCAAATATAAGCTCCACATCAGGCAATAAATAAACACCACCTCCGGACTCCGGACAGGAATTATAGGCTATTTTGACATCAGAAATATTTGCTAATGCATAATTACTCATATAGATGCCACCACCTGAATGATGATTAACCTGATTACCTGTGATTTCTACATTCTCAAAATTATAAGTTGAAGTTCCATACAAATATAAACCTCCTCCCCAATCCTGAGCAGTATTATTTCTGATTTGAGTATTAGATATATTGATTTCGGACCCCACAGCACGAATTCCACCACCATTAATAGCAGCCTGATTATTCTCGATCACCAGACTATCAAAAAAAGTAGTCCACACAGAGCTGAGATTGATCCCCGCCCCAATATCAGCAGTATTATTACTGACAATGATATCATGAAGAATATAGCTGCCCATCTGGAGATATATACCTCCCCCATTACTGGCGATACAATGGTTGATTGCCAGAGCATACAATTCGGCTGTAGAATTCCTGCCCTCAATACCAGCCCCGGAGGAATCCATTCCATTTATTAATGTCATTGAAGATACTGATATATCATCGCTATCCATAAATTTCAGCACACCTGCCTGGCTCTGAGCGTCCAAAATAGTTTCATCTCTGCCGGTTCCCTCTAGCGAAACATAATGAGGTAATATTATTGGAAAGAATTCGCTATTTGTATCAGGACTATATACCCCTTCAGCCAGATGGATAGTATGCGGATTCAAGCTGTCTGCCAAAATTATAGAGCAGGCATATTGAATTGTCTGTAAAGCCTCATCAGGAGATTCTCCACTATTGGTATTATCACCAGCAGGTGATACATAAAGATCAGCATTCACCTGCTCCAGCATTCCATGCAGGATATCAAAAGTAAAATTCTCGATTGGAGACGCATGATAGCTGGTGGGATATAGAACTGTAAATGTATCAGCATAAACTGTGACAGACGTTTGCGAATAGAAATCACTGCCACCCAGGCGACTCTCCACATTATTCTGATAAATATTGCAGCGATTTTCATCACTGAATTCCATACTTGATCTATTGTAAATACCACCCCCTGACTGGATAGCCGTATTACCAGTAAACGTGATCCCCTCCAGATAAGATGTATTACAGAGAAGATGTAATCCTCCTCCTTCCCGGGCAGAATTACCTTCGAAGCTCCCATTGCTGATATTCAAATCTCCACCATGGATATGAGCTCCTCCACCGGTATATTGTGCAGAATTTCCCCGATATTCAACTTCATTCATCTCAAAATCGGTATTCACACTATATAATCCACCACCTTTATCTCCTGAATTGTTTTCGATCAGCAGATGATCCAAACTGCAAGTAGAATTCCAAAAATATAATCCTCCTCCAAAATCGTCTTCAATGGCCCCTTCAGCCAGATTATTCTTGACTATCAGAAATGATAATTCGGCATTAGAAAGACGACAGTGAATTCCACCCCCATTTTGATTACTACCATTCTGAATAGTAAAACCGCTTAAAACTGCAGGATCATCCTCCACGTTATCTATAACTGCTACACTGCCATCATTACTGCCATCTATTATAGTCTGTGATATATAACTTGTATCCTGTGTTGTATAATATAGCGAAGCAACTGTAATATTCTTGCTCAGGAAATCTATATTTTCGTAATATATTCCAGGAGAAACCAATAAAATATCACTATCTTCCATAATGTTTATTCCTTCTTGTATGGTAGAATAATCCGCAGGGACATAATAAGTATCTGCCACCAGACCGGTTATCAATAACAATGCCAGTAAAGTTATTTGTATCTTCATAAAGCCACCAAATATGTTTTTTTTATTTTATAAGAGTGATCTTCTGCATCTTCACAAACTCATCTGTTTGCAGTGATAGAAGATAAACGCCGGAGCTGAGATCATTATTTTGATTATCACAGCCATTCCAGATACTGGTATGATTTCCGGCAGGCAGAATATCGTCAACCAGCATTTGTACAAGCTGCCCCTTGATATTATAAATTGCCAGTTTAGTATGAGAAGCTTCTGGTAGATTAAAATTGATCGTAGTGGAAGGATTAAAGGGGTTGGGAGAAATAGTCAGATTTAAAGTAGAAGGTACATCAGCAGGTAGAGATTCATCTGCGATGTACTCACAGCAGCCCATATCAGGTGCAATACCGTAAAATTCCGATTCATCCAGATCGATCAACACCAGATCATTATATTCATAGAAATCAATCCCGGTGTCAATACAGGGAGAATCTTCCTGAAGCTGAAAATCGCTTTCCGGTATGGAAACAAATTGGGGATTCAGAGCAATATTTCCTTCTGTAATATTGAATATGCCGGTATTTCCATGAATAATTCCATCGGCACCATCCTGGATATCAGAATAGACCAGGCAAAAGGTGTCGGATAAAGTGGAACCAAAAAAATAAATCTCTTCATCGGTATTATCCCAGAAAATATCATTTACCAGGTAAATACTGGAAAAATACCCGGCATATATCCCTGAGCCAGAGCTGGCAGAATTCTGATAAAAGGTAGAACTATTAATCTGCATCAGAGAATTATCCTTACAATAAATGCCTCCTCCGGACTCGATTGCAATATTATCATGAATAAGGCAATTTGACATAATCAGGTTTGAATTTTCGCAATAAATGCCACCTCCGGTTTGCTGAGCATTATTTTCCGATATTAACACATCCTGGAGATTTACGTCCGAATTAATACAGTTCAAGCCGCTTCCTTTTCTGGAAGCAGAATTATTTTCGATCATCACGTTATGCAAGGTTGCACTGGCATCCATGATGGCAATACCGGCTCCATGGGGGGCATTATTATACTGTACTTTGACGCTGACAAGCAAAGGATCAGAGTCATCATATATAAAAATTGCTCCACCATAATTACTGGGTACAGTATTATTCTGCAGAGTGACATTATGAATATATGGACTGGAACGCCAGCAACATATCCCCCCGCCTACATCATCATATCCGTTGATGATTTTCAGGTTAGCAATAGTATTATTAATTGAGTGATAAAACCTGACAACTGTAGAATTGGACTCTGCATTAAGGATAACACTTCCTTGGTTAGCACCAGTAAGAGTCACATTATCCGGCAGCGAAATGGGGAAATATTCTCCGTTAGATGAATAGCTGTAAGTCCCTGGAAGCAGTGTGATTGTGCGGTGATTTAAGCTGTCTGCCTGAATTATTGAGCAGGCGCACTGGATCGTCTTTAAAGGTTCATCATCCGTCAATCCGCTATTGGCATTATCTCCCTCCGGTGAGACATACAGATCTGCTGCTGCCTGCGGCAGCTTGCTGTTCAGGATATCGAAGGTAAAATTATCAATAGGGACGGCGAGATAATCAGTAGGAGAAAGGACCGTAAAAGTATCCACGATTATCTCTACAGGCACATTAGAACAGATATCAGCACCGAGGCTGCGTTGCTCGAAATTATTTAGATAAATATTGCAGCGATTTATCGGATCAAATACTGGTTGTGAACATATTGAAAGATATAAACCTCCCCCAGCTTCCGAACAGGAATTATAGGCGATTGTCACATCAGACATATCCAGCACCGCAAAATAACCGGCATAAATACCTCCAGCAGTATATTCATTCACCTGATTACCAATGATATCTACATTAATAAGATATAGATTTGTATGGTCGTATAAATATACACCACCGCCATCATTCTCAGCAATGTTGTTAGTGATCAGGGAATTAGAAATATGTATTTCATTCGCCCTTCCACATATACCACCGCCTATTTGATCAGCATAATTATTCTCAATTATCAGGCTGTCCATTATAACAATATCGCTACAACTGATCATAATACCGCCACCATTGCGGGCGGAATTATATGATATTATAATATTATGAAGATCATAGTTTCCTTCCTTTAAAGTTATACCACCGCCCTCACCTTCAGAAATGCAGTTTGTGATTCTCAGGTCAGATAATTCTGCAGATGAATTCAAAAAGCTGATACCAGAAGAATGATGAGACATGCCATGGGTAAAAGTCATTGCCGAGACAGTAACATCATTGCTGTTATTTACTTTCAGCACACTTCCTACGTGATCTGCATCCAGTATAGTGAGTTCCCGTCCTGCACCCAGCAGCGAGACATACGGAGGTAAAACAACTGGGAAAAATTCGTTATTTATCTCTGGGCTATAGGTACCTGCCGCAAGATAGATAGTGAGTGGATTTTCACTGCTTGCCAGAATTATCGAGCAGGCATACTGTATTGTTTTAAGTGGCTCTGCAAAAGACTGTCCGCTATTGGCATTATCACCAGCAGGAGATACATAAAGATCAGTTTCTACCTGGTTCTGAATACCCTGTAAAACATCAAAGGTAAAATTTTCTATTGGATGAGCATGAAAGCTGGTTGGATAAAGAACGGTAAAAGTATCTACATAAACTGAGATTGGCTCAGTAGAGCAGATATCACTGCCACCATAACGATTCTCTACATTATTCAGATAAATATTGCAACGATTTTCTATACTGAATTCCAGCGATGATTCATTGCTGATACCACCTCCCTCCCTAATAGCTGTATTACCTGTGAATGTTACTCCTTCCAGATAAGTATTAGAATTAAAATTATACAAGCCTCCTCCCTCCACTGCACTATTACCGATAAAACATCCATTAGAAATTTCTATTGTACCATTATAGCCATACACACCTCCGCCACTTGAATCAGATATATTTCCGATAAAATTTACATTATTTAGTTCAGGATGACTATCTATGCAAAATAATCCTCCGCAGCGTTCACCAGAATTGTTTTCGATTAGCAGATCGCTCAGGGTTGGAGATGAATTTCCACAGTAAATACCTCCCCCCGTATCAATTGCCATAGTTCCAGTTGCTATATTATCTTTAATTATTAGATGGGACAATATAGCTTGGGAATGAGAACAGTAAATTCCCGCACCACCACCAGAACGCCCATTCTGGAGAGTGAAACCGCTCAGCACCGGGTGACCGCCACTGACGTCAGTGATAGCAACCACTCTGCCATTATTATTACCGTCAATGATAGTTTGCGAGATATAACTTGTATCCTGAGTTGTATAATATAGCGAAGCAACTGTGATTCTCTTGCTCTGGAAATCTATATTTTCGTAATATATTCCCGGAGAGACCAGCAGAATATCATTGTTTCCCATGTAATTAATTCCAATCTGTATCGTAGAAAAATCAGACGGCACATAGTATGTAACCGCAACCAGTCCCGATACCAGCAGCATTGCCAGTAAAAGCATTATCTTTATTTTCATAATTCCTCCAACTATATATCTTACGTAAAATATCTTATGGTCAACTTATATTTTCTACAAAACTAAAGAACATTATTGATAAAAACATGTCAAATGATTTAGTCAAGTACGTATCTTCCGGAAATTAATTGTTGAGCTTTTACGCAAGCACAAGGGGCAGACACTTGGGTCTGCCCAGAATTTGCTGTTTTAATATTCATAGAAAGAGGGCAGATACTTGGATCTGCCCCTACCAGTCGGTTTCTCAAACATTGAGATGCGAAGGAAAAACGGGGTGAGACTGGGAAATTTATTGACAGAAAATATATTATATATCATTTCATAGTCCTTAATGTCAGGAGGTTTTATGAACAAGTTAGCAGTGATGGGTTTTAATAATTACAGAAGAACAATATTTATTTTATTATTAATCTCAGCAATAAGCAGTTTATGGTCGATAGAAAATGATAAAGATGTGCCAGCCTGGGTGAACCGGGTATTATTTGATGCCGCAGGAAATGAGATCTGGGAATTTGTGGCTGATGCTTTGCCCCCAGCAGATTTCAGGATGCCGGCAGTCGATGTGGAGCAGGCAAGATTACGTCGGGAAGTAGTGATCATTGATGATGTGCCGACATTTGACTGGTGCTATGGCTGTGCAAATACCTCAGCTGCGATGATGATGGGCTATTATGACCGCAATGGATATTCTAATATGTATGCTGGTCCAGCCAATGGGGGAGTGTGTCCGAGCACGAATCTTTCCTGGGGCTGGGGAGAAAGTCCGCTTTCTGCCACGCACCAGGGATATGATGGTTTGAATGTACGGGGTCATGTAGATGATTATTATGTATCCTCTGGTTACGAGGGAGAAGATCCCTGGATGACAGGTGGCTGGGATCCTCATGAATGGGCAGATTGCACCGGTGATTATATGGGCACAAGTCAATATGGTGTGGGAGCTTCTGATGGGGCTACGTTATTTTATATTGCTCGAGATGGCAGCCGATTGCAGGGTATTCCTGAAGGAGAGGGATTTAGAGACAGGGATGGATGTGTTGGTATGGCAAATTTTGTATCATCACGTGGATATAATGCGGCAGATTATTATACATCACAAGCGGGGGGAGTGTCCTATTTTACTTTTATTGACTATATGGCAGAGATAGATGCTGGTCGCCCGGTGCTGATTTTTGTGGCAAATGATACTGTTGGACATGCCATGCTGGGAGTGGGATATGATTCTTCATCCAATGATATATATCTGCATGATACCTGGGACTGGAGTACGCATACCATGGATTGGGGTGGTGAATATTCCGGGATGGAACATTATGCAGTTTGCTGTCTGGAATTATCATCCAATATAGTGGAAGCAGATTTTGAAGCAGAAGAATTGCATGTGCTGCCGAATGAAGTAGTGGAATTTACTAATCAATCGAGTGGCTACCCAACTGGTTATGAGTGGGATTTTGATAATGACGGGACAATCGACTCAGAGGAGCGGAATCCGGAATGGGAATATGAAAATAGTGGCATATACAGTGTAAGTTTACGGGTATATAACTGGGATACAGAAGATGTGATGACGCGAGAGGATTATATAATAGTTAATACTCCTCCAGAACTTAATCTGCCGGGTTCATTTGGCTTTGAAAGCGGGGCATCACTCACTATTGATCTGGGAGATTATTCCTATGATGTGGATGGTGATGATTATACTATCAATATCACCGGGATGCAGGATATTATGCTGGAGCAGAACGGATTTGAACTGACAATTACAGCGCCAGATAATTATACCGGTTCGGAAGTATGGGAATTCACTATTGATGACGGACTTGATACCAGCACAGGAAATTGTACGATAATAGTATATCCAGCTGGAGGGGCAATAATCCATGTTCCTGATGATTACAGCACAATTCAGGCAGCGATCGATGCAGCAGGTCATGGTTATATGGTGATAGTCCCCCCGGGGACTTATACAGAGAATATTGATATGGGAGATCATGAAATACAATTAGGCAGCATGTATCTGGAAACCGGTGACAGATCATATATCAATCAGACAGTGCTATATGGAGATGGGGATGATGTAGTAACGATTTTTGAAGGAGATATTTTTCAGGAATTAGCAGGTTTTACTATCACTCACAGTGCAGGGGGGAGTGCGATCAGGTTAGGTGATAGACCTGTTTATATACATGATATGAAGGTCTATTACAATATGGCTGCGGAAGGTGCAGGGATTTATATTGAGGGTGGAACACCTTTGATCGAATATATAACTTTTTATGAGAATTATCTTACTGGAGATGGGGGGACTGTCTATTGCGTAGATGCAGAACCCGTTTTACGTAATTTAACCTTTTATAATAATTATGGAGATGAAGGTTCAGCTATCTTTGGCAGCGGGAATAGTAATATCAATGCCATGAATCTGATTATCTGGGGAAATGATGAAGATGCGGTTATTTTGGAAGATAATGCAAATATGAGTGTAATTTATTCAAACCTTGAGGAATTCCTGGAAGGGGAAGGAAATATCTCAAGTTATCCCCTGTTTGTTGATGCCGGGAATTATGATCTGCATTTGCAGGAGGATTCACCATGCATAGATAGTGGGAATCCAGATACAGATGGAGATGGAGAAAACTGGGAGACAGATCTTGATGATCAGGATGCTGACGGCAGTCGGAAAGATATGGGGTCTTTGCCATACGGTGTTAACCAGGGTGATAATGATGAGATCATTGCCGGGAATGCACTTTTCGTATATCCAAATCCCTTTTACGCAGGGATGACAAGAGGGGAGATAAGTTTCAGGTATGAGATTAATTTTATAAGTGACAATACAGAACTTAAGATATTCAATGTAAAAGGGCAAATGCTGGAATCCATCAAAATCCCGGTAAGAAATGGAGTGATCAATTGGGATTGTAAAGATACCAGGGGAGAATTTTACAGTAGCGGAATATATCTGGTAAAGATCGAAGGAAGTGGAAAACCATTATTCAGCAAGTTTCTAATGCTAAGATAAGTGAGAAAATTAGTAATATAAAATATGAGACAATTTAGGACTCGATGTGGGACACCAGCGGATGTTTTTTTTAGTTATAGTCGGGTAATGATGATATTCGAGTTAGATAATGATATATAGATAATAATAAGTTATGGTGTAATTAGCTTATAGTATGATTTTGGGAATGAAAATTGCTTAAATTAATATGTGAAAAGGTGTGGTAAATTGAATTTAAATAAAAATGGAGGCTAAATATGAAGAAATTGACAGTTGCATTATTGATTATGTCAACTATCCTGATTCTGGGAGCGGAAACTGTAAATTTGGGTGACAGCGAAAATGGAATTATTGTACTTGATGGGACAGCGGGAAATACGATCATTGAGTATAACTGTGGAAGTTTTGAAACCGGAGATATTACCATAGACGGTGAAATCTGGAATCAGATAATACTAAAAGATGAAAGCATATGGCAGCAGGCAGGAGCACCAGGATTACCTCAAGTAAACAGGAATGTGATCATTCCCGGCAGATCAGCAATGGAAGTGGAAATATTATCCAGCGAGTATATAGACCTGGATATGAATGTGGCACCATCCAAAGGGATACTATCTCGTGAGATTGATCCCGCAGATATAGATTACAGTTTTGGTGATATATATTTAGAGAATGAATATTTTCCGGGAGTAGTGGCAGATCTGGGTAATCCCTATATTTTCCGCGACTATCGGGGGATATCAGTAAAAATTAACCCATTTCAGTATAATGGAGCTACAGGCATTTTAAGAGTATATACACATCTGGAATTAAGAATAGCTTCAGACGGATTGAGCAGTGAAAATGTAAAAATCAGTGAGTCATCAGCGATCAATCATGAATTTGCTGAATTATATAAACGGCATTTTATCAATTATACCCGTGATCGCTATGATGTGATAGAAGAGCAAGCAGGTAGAATGGTGATCATCAGTGATGGTGATTTTATTGATGAAATGCAGCCTTTTGTGGATTGGAAAAATCAGAAGGGAATAGCTACAACTATCGTGGATGTAGCCACAATTGGTAATAATTCCACCAGTATTCAGAATTATATAACCTCAGAATATGAAGCAGATGATGGACTGGTATGGGTGTTACTGGCTGGTGATCATGCTCAGGTGGCAAGCAAGCTATACAGCGGAGCTGGTGGAGACCCTCAATATACATATCTGGAAGGTAATGATTATTATTCAGAGATATTTATCGGAAGATTTTCTGCCCAGACAGCAGCACAAGCTGCTACTCAGGTAGAAAGATCAGTATATTATGAGCGAGATATTGTTGAAGGCACATGGATGCAAAAAGGTGTTGGTATTGCCTCATCACAGGGAGCCAATCAGGGTCATTATGGTGAAGCTGATTATGTTCATATGGGATATATCCGAGACGATCTTTTGGATTATGGTTATCTGGAAGTAGATGAAATTTATGATACTAATGGGGGTAATGCCTCAATGGTTTCAAATGCCTTGAATGAGGGCAGGGGAATCATTAATTATTGTGGACATGGCAGCACTTCTTCCTGGTCAACAACAGGATTTAATATAACCTATGTAAATGCACTTACGAATGATTATATGCTGCCTTTTATCCAGTCTATAGCCTGCGTAAATGGTAATTTCACCAGCACAACCTGTTTTGCAGAAGCCTGGATGCGAGCAACTCATAACGGTGCTCCAACCGGGGCAACAGCAATTTTTGCATCATCGATCAATCAAAGCTGGGCACCACCAATGTATGCTCAGGATGAATCAATAGATCTGATGTGTGATGAAGATCTTAATACTCTGGGTGGATTGTGGTTCAATGGTGTATCTTATATGATAGACGAAAGCGGTGCTGTTTCCATGGCAAAGACGTGGCATATCTTTGGTGATCCTTCTTTGCAGGTGCGAACGATGCAGCCAGCTGCAATGGATATAACCTGTTCTCCTACAATTGTGATAGGGCAGGAGAGTTATGTAGTGGAAACAGGGATTGAGGGCGCACTTATTTGCCTGAGTTATCAGGGAGAGATATTAGCCCAGGGATACAGTGGGGCTGATGGCAATGCCTATTTAGCTTTGGGAGTGCTTCCAGAGGAACCTTGTGACCTTACTTTGACAGTGAGTGCGTATAATAAGATAACCGATATTCGGGATATCCAATTAATGACAGCCGGCGGAGCATATTTACAGATGGTAAATTATACATTAAGTTCAGGTGATGATGATGTATTAAACGCCGGGGAATATGCTGATCTGGGCATAACATTGATCAATATTGGCGATGAAGATGCCGATGATGTGGAATTCTTATTAACCTGCGAAAGTCCTGATATTTTCATCATAGATGGTAGTGAATATATAGTTACAATAGGACAGAATGAGATGATCGATCTGGAAGAAATATTCAGTTTCAGTATCAGTGAAGAGGCCTTAAATGGACAACCGCTAACCTTTGACATCACAGCGACTGCTGGTGATCAGGTGTGGACATATACAATTGGTGAAATAATAACGGCAGAAGCCGGATTGATCTCTGATATTGATGCCATAGATATGCTTATGGGTGCTGATGAGACTGGAATAAGTGAATTGACCTTAAAAAATAATAATTATGAAGGCTCATTAACATATACAATTTTCATTGATGAAACTACAGGTAACAGGAGTATTGAGGGTTCTACATTGATCTGCAGTGCAGGTGGCTTTGAACCCGGTGAGACTGTTGACTGGACATTTACCTGTGAAAATAACAGTGTTGACTGGGAATGGATTAAGGATATCGTGATCGATTTTCCTGACGGAATAACAGTTAATAGTGCCGGTGATTTTGCAGGTGGTAGTGATGAACTGGAATTTACGGGTGAACTTGGGAATGGAGCAAGCTGCAATTGGCATGGCGAGACAACCTCTGGCTGGGGATACCTGCAGAATGGTGAAACGGCAACTGCAACATTGAACCTGACAATTCTACCTGGTTTTATTGGAGATATTGAATTAAACTGGCAATTGACCGGAGATGATTATGGAGATGCTCCCCATCAGATAAATGGGCTGATAGATATATTAAGTAATGGAACAGATATAAACTGGCTTACAATAGCTGATTTATCAGGCAGTCTGGAAGCTGGGGAAGAGGTAGTGAAAGAACTGAATTTTGATACAACCGGACTTGATAGCGGGATATATACAGCAGAATTATTGATCAATAGCAGTGAAAATTCTCTGATCGTGCCCATTACATTATATGTGGAAATGGGAATAATTCAATATGGTGATATTGATGATAATGGACAGGTTGATTCTTTTGACAGTTCTCTGATCTTGCAATACATTGTGGGTCTTGATCCTCAAGCCGCACCATTACCATGGGATGAATGGCGAGTATTGCGAGCTGATGTGGATGGTAATGGCACTGTGGGAGCTTATGATGCAGGATTGGTATTGCAGTATGTGGTTGGATTGATTGATGAATTTCCTGCAGCTACGGGAAGAGAACATATTGCACCTTATGGTGAAGCAGATATTCGGGTAAATGGTGATAATGAACTGGAGTTCTATGTTCAAGGAGAGGTTTATTCTCTGGAAGTGATGACCCGTACCCATGATTTTGTTCTGGGTGAACCGCAGGTAGGTAATGATATATTGTTTGCCTTTAATCCAGCCAATGATATTTACCGTTATGCCATAGTAGGTTTTGAGCAGATCAATGGAGCTGAAAGCTGCTTGAATATTCCTGTAAGGGGTTATAAACCCCAGGGAGAATTGACATTTTACCTGAAAGTAAATGGTTATGAATATGAAAAATCTGTTTATCTGGGTGGTCATGAGAGTGTAGCTCCTGTGATCTCAACATTGGATGGAAATTATCCAAATCCCTTTAATCCAGAAACAACAATAGACTATTCATTATCAAATGATGACATGGTTGTAATGAGTATTTATAATATTAAAGGTCAGTTAGTAAAGAATCTGCTGTCAACCAGGCAGGAAGCAGGATATCATCAGGTAACCTGGGATGGTAGAGATGAAAAGGGCAATCTGAGTTCCAGTGGAGCATATATCTACATGATGCGGACATCTGATGGAGTTCAAACCAGAAAAATGATCTTACTAAAATAAAAAATAAAGAAATTAAGAGGGGCTGCAGAAAGTATGCCCCTCCATTAATTTGGAGGTTTTGTGAAGAAGTTTTGCATTGTAGTTTTAATATCAATAGCCTGTTTATTATCCGCAGCCTGGGTAGAAACTGGTTTAACGGCGGAAAATATCATGGAATGTGAAGATTCCAATAACAGTGAGACAAATATTGAATTTAATCTGGATGGGTATGATCTGGATTTAGAGAATCTCGATGGAGTGGACTGGCAGGTGTTAACTCATCCGGAAGCAGGGGAATTACTCGAGATCGGCAAGCCGGATATCCCAGTATTTTCTAAATTAATTGCTATTCCAGCAGATGCTGAATTAAGTATAGAGATAACAGAAACAAGAGAAGAAATTTTCTACGATATAATGATAAAACCTCAGGGTGAATTGATTCTCGAAAGTGAAGGCGGGGGAGAGAGTTTTACAATTGATCAGGATTTTTATGCCCTTGATCAGGAATTTCCCGGAGAACTTGTGGAATTAGGTGATAAGGCAGTTATGCGTGATTTCAACGTTGTAAGACTTACCATCCAGCCCTTTCAATATAATCCTGGAACCAGAGAATTGAGAGTAATCAGCTCAATGAAGATAAAGGTGATTACTGAAGGAAATGAGCCAATCAGAGGAGAAAGCAAACTTTCCAGAAGTTTTGAACCAATATATAAAGGAACAATATTAAACTACAGTCAAATAATGGAAAGACCGGAATATCAATCACCGTGTTACTTATTTATCTATCCAAATAATACTACAGTACACAATATTCTTGCATATCTGCTGGACTGGAAAACAGAAAAAGGATTTGAAGTTCATGCAGCCAGTACTTCTTTGACAGGAACCAATACAACATCAATAAAAAATTATATTCAGAGTGCCT
Organism: Candidatus Stygibacter australis; assembly: GCA_030765845.1. Classification (NCBI taxonomy): domain Bacteria; kingdom Pseudomonadati; phylum Candidatus Cloacimonadota; class Cloacimonadia (SeqCode); order Cloacimonadales (SeqCode); genus Candidatus Stygibacter; species Candidatus Stygibacter australis. The sequence goes on along the minus strand of JAVCDJ010000069.1, from coordinate 9,414 downwards.
ATGATAATTGGGAGAATCCCCCGGAATTTGTATGTCTGGTGGGTGATCATGGAGGAAGCTACAGTATTCCTACCTGGTTTGAAACTTATTCAGGTTATGGAGGAGAAGGCGATCAGCCCTATTCACAATTGGATGGAGGAGATGTCTTAGCCGATGTGATGGTGGGTAGATTATCATATAACAACACTTCTGAATTGCAGACTCTTGTTTCCAAAATAATCAATTATGAATCCAATCCTTATACAGGAAATACAAACTGGTTTCGCAGGGCTTTACTAGTTGGTGATCCGTCATCTTCCGGGCAGTCAACTGTAGTTACTTGTAAGGCAGTTAAGGAAATGATCCAGGAAGAAAATAGTGCATTCATGTTTAATGAAGTATATAGTGGTGATTTTGATGGACAGATGAATTCCGCTATCAATACAGGTGTGAGTGTGATGTGCTATAGAGGTTATATGGGCATGTCCGGTTGGAATACAAGTGATATCAATTCACTCACAAATGGTTTTATGCTTCCCTTTGCGACAATACTCACCTGTGCATCAGGAGGTTTTGCCGGTAATAACTGCACTAGCGAGTATTTTGCCAAAGCAGGAACATCTACGAATCCCAAAGGAGCCATTGGAGCCATAGGCACTGCAACTACCGGGACACATACCTGTTTCAATAATAGTGTGACCCTGGGGATCCATTCAGGAATTTACCAGGAAGGAATATACAGCATGGGAGGTGCTTTGGTGCGAGGTAAGCTGAATTTATATTTGTGCTATCCCCAAAACCCCGGTAATGCAGTGTTAAGATTTTCACACTGGAATAATCTTATGGGTGATCCCGGACTTGATATTTACACTGATATGCCTCGAGAAATAAATGTAGATTTAGATGATGAGATAAATATTGGTCTGGAGTATCTGGAAATAGATGTAAGTCTGCTTTCTGGATTGGGAGTGGAAAATGCCTGGATTTCTCTGGTCCAGGATAATCAAAATGCAAGTGCTTACACTAATACTAATGGTAGCGCATTTATTCCCCTGGCAAATTTTAGTCAGGGAGAAGTGACACTGACTGTAACAGGTCATAATTATCATCCATATCAATCAACGATCGATATTGTAAATGATGCAAGCCTTGTAACAATGAGTGATCTAACAATTGATGATGATTCAATAGGAAATTCTCAAGGTAATGGTGATGGTGTCTGCAACGCAGGAGAGACAATAGAATTATGGATTGATATGCATAATTACGGAACAGAATCTGAAAGTAATGTTGCGATGAATCTGCGTTCGGCATCACCATTTATTTCCATATTAAGCAATAATATTTCTTATGGTACTATAGCAGCAGGGGAAACAGCAGTAGCTCTGGAGCCTTATATAATTTCATTAGGTTCAGAAACACCAGGAAATATTGATATCATGTTTACGATGGATATAAGTGCCAATGGCGGGAGCTGGGTAGATGCCATGGTGATCGAGGTAAGTGGACCAATGCTTGATTATGATCATTATAACATTATCGGGGGAAATGCTATTCTTGATCCTGGTGAAATGGCAGAGATGTATGTGACCTTAAATAATCTTGGAGACCTTGCGGCCTATGGAGTATCAGCAACCATCTCCTGTGAGGATGACAGGATATCCATTGTAGATGATTATGGCAGCTTTGGAACCATTTATCCAGGTGGCAGTGCAAATAATAATGGAAACAGATTCCAGGTTACAGCAGACAGTCAGATTTTACCCGGTGAACAGATACCAGTTAATATTTATATCACGACTGATAATTATTATACCAATACAAGCTTTCTATTAGAGATAGGAACTGTGACAATATCAGACCCATTGGGCTCAGATGCGTATGGATATTATATCTATGATGATGAAGATGAAGAATATAGCCTTGTTCCAATTTATAACTGGTTTGAAATCGATCCTTCATATGGGGGACCAGGGAATGACACAGGCATTTATTCTGATTTAGAATATGGGCAAAGTGTAGTGCTTGATCTGCCCTTTGTGATGCATTTTTATGGAGTGTCATATAATCAGATCACAGTATGTTCCAATGGTTGGGCTGCACCGGGAGTAACAGAGCAGGAAGGTTTTATGAATTGGCGTTTGCCCGGTCCTGGAGGACCCTCACCAATGATCGCCGCTTTCTGGGATGATTTGAGGTGTACTAGCGGGAATGTGTGTTATTATAATGATTCTGCCAATCATCGCTATATTATAGAATGGTCTAGATTGCAGAATGAGGTGGGTAATGCAGAAGAGACATTCCAGATAATAATTCGGAATCCAGTTTATTATCCAACTCCAACTGGTGATAGTGAAATCCTGATAATGTTTAATGAAGTTAATAATGTTAATAGTGGTTCTTATCGTGCGGATCATGGTCAATATTGTACAACTGGTATAGAAGATCAGACAGGCACAATCGGTCTGGAATACACTTATAATAACACATATCCAACTGCAGCAAAACCACTGGAAGACAATATGGCACTTTTAATAACAACCAATTCTCCAGCGATCTTAGAACCTCCTGTAGCAATTCTGAATGCTCAGGAATTTATGTTTGTGCTTGATCCTGGAGAGACCAGTTATCAAACTCTTCAGATCAGCAATGAAGGTGAAGCCAGCCTTGTCTTCAATTTAAGCAAAGATTATTTGAGCAGCAGAGATAGCGGTGGTCCAGATGGATATGGTTATATGTGGTTTGATAGTGATGAAGCAGGTGGGCCGGAATATGATTGGATAGATATCAGTGGTAATGGTACACAAGTAGAATTTACTCATAATGATCAAGGAACCGATTTAATTGATATTGGTTTCAGTTATAATTTTTATGGTGAGGATTATACACAGTTCAAGATCAATCCTAATGGCTGGATAGGTTTTGGAGATGATAACACAGCCTGGTCTAATTTAATACTTCCAAACACAGAAGGTCCGAGACCTTCTATATGTGGCTTCTGGGATGATCTATATCCCACCATCGGAGAAAATGGGGTTGGTGAGGTTTATTATTATTCAGATGGCAGTCAATTGGTCGTGATGTTTGACGGAGTACAGCATTATCCCGGTCAAAACAACGGCACATACGATTTTGAAATGATAATAAATGATGAAGGTGGAATTAAATTGCAGTATCACCAATTGGAAGGAGATATTGAAACAACAACAATAGGTATTCAAAACGCATCTGGAAATGATGGATTATGTATGGTTTATAATAATAACTATATCCACGAAGATATGGCTATAGAATTTTACAAGATTGTTGACTGGCTGGATATCTCTCAATCCAGTGGGATCATTGCCAGTGGAGAAACTTTATCAATTACATTAACAGCTGATTCGGGAGATCTCGAACCCGATAATTATTCCTGCTATTTGCATTTAAGTACAAATGATCCTGAAGTGAGTATGCTTGATATTCCAGTGACTATGAATATTGGTGGTCAAAATATCACCTATGGTGATGTTGATGGCAATGGTTTTGTGGAATCTTATGATGCATCCATTACAATCCAGTATTTTGTGGGTATGGATCCAATTCCTGAAATTGACCCATTGCCGTGGGAAGTTATAAGGATAATTTCTGCTGATGTAGACGGCAATGGCTATGTGGAATCTTATGATGCTTCGCTGATCCTGCAATACTTTGTGGGCTTAATAGATGTATTTCCTGTTGAGCAGAATATGAGAAGTAAAACAGGTGAATTAAAGCCTGTGATTGATAAGAAAAAAGAAGCGATTAACCCTGAGATAAAAAAGCCTCAAAATCTTCTTTACAAAAAATGATGAAAGTAGAAAATTTACTTTCGGAGTTAATTGCTTTGGTCAACTTGAATTCTGGAGGAAGTATGAATCAAGAAAGAAGCATGTATAAAAAATACGAGAAATCCTTATAGGAGGGAATTTATTATGAAGAAAGTGATTATTATTACCCTGTTTTTGAGCATCAGTATTTTTGCTTTTGCCCAGTTTAATGATCTGTTATTTACTGAGTACATTGAAGGTTCGAGCAATAATAAGGCTCTGGAAATTTACAATGGCACAGGAATGGAAGTTGATTTAAGTGATTATGTGGTTTTACAGGCATCTAATGGTGGAAATTATGATGAATACATTGACTGGATGTCTGGCATGCTGGCAAATGATGATGTGTTTATATATGCTAATTCATCTGCTGTTCAGGAAATACTTGATGAAGCTGATAGCCTGGGAACAGGAATTTGCTGGTTCAATGGTGATGATTATCGCGGATTAGGTAAGATTGATCCAAACGGTCAGTATCCTATTGAAGGTCCCTTAGGTGATACCTTGATGATAAGTATAATAGATCAGATAGGAATGTATCCAGATGATCCAGGGTCATCATGGGCAGTAGCTGGTGTTGCAGATGCTACAGTTAATCATACTATGGTGAGAAAATTTGACGTAATTGAAGGAATTCATGGTAATGATGAATGGCCTCTTGCAGCGGGTACAAATGCAGATGACAGTCAGTGGATAATATATGATATAGATACTTTTGAATATCTGGGATTTCATGGAGAAATAGCAGAAGACCCAGCTATCGAAGTTACTGTACCAAATGGTGGTGAAATGTGGTATGTAGGCCAAACCTATAATATTACCTGGAATAATTCATTTTTTGCAGATAACGTAAATGTATATTTGGAAGTTCCAGTGCGTTTTGATATTGCGAATGATATTGCCAATACTGGTACTTTTGAATGGCTTATTTCTGATACAGTTCCATTGAGCAGTGAATTATTAGTGGTTGTGGAAGACGCTGTAGATGGAGATCCAATGGATATGAGTGATGGATTCTTCACGATAGCAATAATGAATGAAATTCCGGAAATAGTAATAAATGAGATCATGTATAATCCTTCAGGAGATCTGGGAGACGATGCATATTTTGAATTTCTGGAATTATACAATCCCGGTACTGAAGCAGCTGACATGAGTGGTTGCTATTTCCCAGAAGGTATTGATTATACTTTTGATGCTGGTGCCATGATTGATGCTGGAGCTTATGCAGTTTTAGCTGTCAATCCCGACAGTTTGTTTGCTGCATTTGGAATAGTTGCTTATGGTGATTTTGCCGGTGCACTTGGTAATAGTGGAGAAGATATTCAGTTAGTTACCCCAGACAGCACTGAAATTGATTATGTTTATTATTGGGATAATGAAGAAGGCTGGCCAACTGCACCTGATGGTTCAGGACCTTCTCTGGAACTTATTTCACCAGAACTTGATAATTCATTAGCCGAGAACTGGCAGGCAAGTTATGCTACATTTGGAACTCCAGGTGCAGCAAATTCTGTACCAGTCTCATCAATTGGCTGGGGAAATCTGCAGTGGCCCCTTAGCACTCAAATAGTTGAGGGTGAAACTACAGAAAATATTTATGGCCAGGTATGGATGGACGGAGTAACAGGTGACGCTGGACAGGGAATGGGAATAACAGCTCAGGTTGGTTATGGTGCCGATGAAAGCACTCCTGGTGATGACTGGACTTGGTTTGATACTGTTTATAATGGCGATAGCGGAGCAAATGATGAATACATGGGTAATCTTTTAGGAATGCTCGAAGGTCTTTATGACTACACCTACCGTTATATTTATGAAGGCGATGATATCTGGTATTATGCTGCTGAAATTGGAAATCTGACAGTAGTTGCTACTCCTCCAGTGGAAGTTAATATTACTTTTGCAGTTGATATGCAATATCAGGAAGTTGCCCCTGAAGGTGTTCATATAGCCGGAGGTTTCCAGGGTTGGGATCCTGCAGCAACTGAGTTGCTTGATGCTGATTTAGATATGATATATACAATAACCTTACCGCTTATGTCTGGTGATTATCATGAATTTAAATATGTAAATGGAAATGCCTGGGGTGGAGACGAAGCTAATAATCGTAATATCACAGTTCCAGATGCAGATTCTGTTTTAACTACAGTCTTGTTTAATGACTGGTTCCCAGTAATAGATGGAGTATTCTTCAGTGAATATATTGAAGGCTCATCAAACAATAAAGCTCTGGAAATTTATAATGGTTCTGATGCTGCTGTAGACCTTGATAATTTCAGAATTGCTCAGGCAGTTAATGGCGGTGGCTGGGCATACTGGCACATATTCCCCGCTGGGAGTATATTAGAAGCCGGAGATGTCTGGGTAATTTTAAATGATGCTACAGATCCTGCTTTATATCTTCCAGAAAATGCTGATGAAGTTTTAGGTTATCCAAGTGTGGTACATCACAATGGTGATGATGCCAGAGGTCTGGAATATTCTCTTGATGGCGTAAACTGGGCATTGATCGATCTGATTGGAGATCCTGATAATGATCCTGGTAATGGCTGGGATGTTGCTGGAGTCGCTGTAGGTACTCAGAACCACACTTTAGTTCGTAAAGGTTTTGTTACTGTTGGTAACACTGACTGGCTGGCAGCTGCCGGTACTACTGCTGAAGACGGTGAATGGATAGTATATGACCAGGATACATTTGAATATCTGGGTTATCATGGTGAAGCTCCTGAAATGGAAGTGATATTTAATGTAAATATGAGTTATCAGATCATGCTTGGTAATTTTGTAGTTGGAGAGAACTTTGTAGATATTGGTGGAAACTTCAATGAATGGGGTGCAGTACCAATAGTAGGTGAAGATCTTGATGAAGATGGAATTTATACAATGACTACCATGCTTCCTTTAGGTTATGGATGTGAATTTAAATTCCGTATCGATGGAAACTGGGATCTGGCAGAATTTCCTGGTGGAGATAATAGAACTTATACAGTTATTGATGGTGTAAATATCTTAGACTTATGGTTCAGTGATGAAGAAATTCCAGAATTTACAACACAGGATGTTACTGTAACATTCAGCTTGAATATGGAATATGTAGATCCAGTCCTGTATGCTGGCGGCATATCTATTCAGGGTAGTGTAGTTCCTCTGGGCTGGGATCCGGGAGTAAACCTTCTGACCCCAATGCGTGAATCATATACAATTGATATTTTATTCCCAGCAGGTTCAATTTATAATGTAGAATACAAATTTGCCATGTCAGCTGATGGAGTTGAATGGGTATGGGAAAATATCGATAATAGAATGTTTACGATAGATGATGCCAATGCTACTATGGTATTGCCAGAAGTATACTTGAATGACATGATAGTAGTATCAATTCCTGAGATTCAAACTCCAATTGACAGTACTGATGTTTCTCCTTATGCAGATCAGATTGTTTCCACTCAAGGTATTGTAACTGCAATTGCTTCAAATAAATACTGGATAAGTACACCTGAAGGTGGAGCCTGGAATGGAATGTATATTTATGATCCAGATCATACTCCAGTATTAGGTGATGACGTGATGATATCAGGTACAATATTCGAATATTACAATCTTACTGAGATGCAAGATATCACAGGTTATGAAGTATTAAGCTCTGGTAATGAATTACCAATGCCTGCTGTTGTAACCACATTGCAGTTCTCTACTGAAGAAGCCTGGGAAAGTGTTCTGGTAATGGTAGAAAATGTAGTTGTTACTCAAGAATCTAATAATTATGGTGAATGGTATATGAATGATGGTACTGGCGAATGTCAGGCTGATGATGCAATCTATCATGTTGAACCGCTGCTTGATGATGAATTTGTTTCAATCACTGGTATTGGTGGGTTTGGTTATGGCGTTTATGAATTTCTTCCTCGTTTTGAAGAAGATTTTGTAACTGGACCAGAATGGATCTATGGTGATGTAACTGGTGACTGGAGTGTAGATGCATTTGATGCAGCTAATATGCTTCAGTATGCAGTACAGCTTGATCCGATTGGAGCACCATTACCATGGACATGGCAGATTATTGCCGGTGATGTTGATGGAAATGGATTTGTAGAAGCTTATGATGCTGCTTTGGTTCTGCAATACAGTGTTGATCTTATCGATGTATTCCCCGTAGAATTACTTAGAAGTATTAATACACCTAAGGCTGATATTACTGTGAATGTGGAAGATAATGAATTAGTTTTCTCTGCAAAGGGTGAATTTTATAGCCTGCAGATCAATATTGATCCATTATCTCTGAACGTAGGTACACCAAAAATAGCTTCTGATGTAATGAATGCTGTTAATCAGGACGAATTTGCAGCAGCAGTAGCCAGCTCAGAAGTTCTGAGTGGTGAAATCATCCGCTTACCATATTCTAATGTAGAAAATCAGGGATCTGTTACAGTATATTATACTGTTAATGGCGTTAATGGTGAATATCAAATAGATGTTCAGGATCTGGAATCAGATATTCCATTAGCAAACGCCTTAATAGGTAACTATCCTAATCCTTTCAATCCTGACACAAATATTCAGTTATCAGTTGCTGATAATGATACTCCAGTATCAGTAAATATTTATAATGTAAAAGGTCAATTAGTAAAATCCCTGTTCCAGGGCAATTTAGATCAGGGATATCATAATCTGCTTTGGAATGGAACAGATAATAATAACCAGACAACTGGAAGTGGTGTATATTTCTACCGTGCACAAATCGGTGGATATAGCAGCATGAATAAAATGTTGATGCTGAAATAAAGCAAAATATCGGGCAGGGGCGATATTTCGTCCCTGCCATTAATTTAATGTTAAGAAGAATAAATAAAGATAAATATGTAAGAAGGAGTTTTAATTTATGAAAAAGGTATTTATGGTCATCTTACTGGCTATGATCTCAACTCTTCTTTTTGGGCAATTTGAAAACTCGATCATAACTTGTTCGAGTGCAGTAGAGAATCCTGGTGATGAATTTAATATCACTGTAGGCACTACTGAATTGCTTGAAAGTTGGAATATCACAGCCTTTCAGTTTGAACTGGATTTCAATCCAGCAATAGTAACATACACAGGATTTACTGCGGGTGATGTTATTGCTGGCTCAGGAAGCCTCTTGGCAAATGAGAGTCTTCCAGGTCACGTTATTGTAGCTTTTGCCCATTATGAGGCAATAAGCGGAGTAGGAAATCTTGTAACTATAAATTTTGAAGCAGCTGATGTGGGTACTACACCTTTGGATGTCAATGACTTTAAGTATAATGCCACTTATCTGGCTGCTGGCAATCTAATTGATGGTACTGTAGAAGTAATTGAATACAATCCTTATCAGGATGTGACTATCACAACTGGTTCTGGTAATGTTACTGTGGGTAACGAAGTAGTAATCCCTGTCAGCACAACTATGATGACAAGTGATATGGGAGCTATTTCCTTCCAGTTCGATATTGATTTTGATCCCGCATTATTATCATTTACTTCATTTTCATTAGGTGATGTACCATCTCCAGGAAACTTCATTGCTAATGAAGCATCTCCTGGCGTGGTATCAGTTGCCTATGCAAAT
>JAVCDJ010000068.1 GCA_030765845.1 Candidatus Stygibacter australis | reverse complement strand
CTATTTCTTCAGGAAGCCCTAATATATCAATAAAGAATGATTTAAGGACAAGATGCTTCTGATATACCTCACTTCCCCGCAACTTACCTTCATCTGTGAGTAGAATACTGCCATAAGGCTCATGCTGAACAAATCCGCATTGCTCCAGTTTCTTTACGGCTGAAACTATTGATGACTTGCGAACCTCCATCCTGGCAGCAATATCTGTTATTCGGATAGTGCCATCTACCTGAGAAAGCAAATAAATTGTTTCTAGGTAATCCTCTATGCTGTGTGTAAGCTTCTTATTCATAGATAACCCTTTATATTCTTATGTAACAATTATTTGCCCCTTCTATCTTTTGTCAAAGTTTTTTCTCTGAATGAGCTTACTCACACGTCGGACACAGGACAATCGAAATCTTCTTAACTAAACCATCCCATCTCACTATTCCTGTTAATGCAGTGAACAAAGTGAACATAGTAAAGAAATCCCTTTCTTATCCGAGCTCGTTCTGCTATAGTTGTGTTCTTTACAAAAAATCTCCCTAGTCTGTCTGCATTATTATATATTTTTAAGATTTTACTCTCTTTCTGTTATTTCTGATACTAACATCTCAATTTGATCACCAACTTCTCTCAATAATTTCTCTTTTGTATTATAATCAGTATGAATCTGCTTTATTTCATACAAGTATTTCTTAAAATCATTAACTTCAACCATCCCTCTATCTACTTTATCCGTTGATACATCACCAATTTTGAAATAAACATATAGGTATTTGAGGTTTTCCCCTTTTTGAAATTCACTGAAGGCTAAATCAAATTCTTCTTTCGTATGCTCACCTACTTTAGTAAAAAACAGGGATATGAAAATATCACACTCATGTATCATTTTATTAAGATATTTCTGATAATTATCTTTATAGAAACTTTTTAATTTTTCTTCCCACATAATCATTTTAAGTACAATTCCCTGTGAACTAATATCTGAATTTATTAGATCGGTAAGTTCTTTAATTGCTATTCTATCCTCCTCAAGTTCATTTGAAGATGCCAGGAATATTTTTATTTCTCTTTTCTCCTTCGTATTTTCAGGGATAATATCTTGAATAGGAACTATGATCTTCAATAGCTCATCGACCCTCACAGGATCAAAACTATTTTCACATTCTACGGTCTGTCTTCCTTTTTCCTGTCTTCTTCGAAGAGCTGAAAAATTGAAATAATACGGATCACCGGACTCACGGCATTGTTTACAGATACAGGGGATCAATTCTTTATAATTAAGTTTCTGGTATGGTTCCAGTTCTTCTTTTATCTTCTCCCGAATAATTGCCAGTAATCCTTCCTTATTCAATCCCCATATTCTGATCTTGTATCTATTCACAGCTTCATAAGGCACAATTATTTCAGCATAAGTTCTATCATATTCAATATTAACACCCCGCCGCCAGACATATTCCTGATTCTTTATATATTTATGCAAAGCAACAATTATCTTGGGAAATAATCCGTCGGGCATGTATTTATCAAATTCATAAATAAAAACCAGAATTCCTGCTTTATTACTATGTTCCCATTCCTTATACGGCATTGCCTCAGATAAATATGCAGGAACAATATATTTATTACTTCTTGGAACCTGATACATTAATCCGAATTTGTGCATCAATTGAGTTAACTTCTTCTTTTCTATAACCGACTCATCTTTCCAGATTGTTTTTATATCCCCATCCCAGATTTCCCCCTTCCTCTTTATTATCAGTTTATGATCAAGTACTTCATATATTTTTTTCACTAACCAGTTAGAATCAAGAAAAATCCTTTCGCATAGTAAATCATCTTCAATAAAATGAGTAAATACTCCAATCCTGTTTAAATATGCACTCAGAGTCTCTATTTCACTTTCACCTGTTATCTTATATTTTTGGCATATCTCTTTGAATTTATCAAAAGAAATATATTTCTCTTTCACATCTAAAAGGTCTTTTCTTATGTTTATCCAGGAAGGTGGCAAGGGATCGCCTATACCCGGTAATTCCTGCAAAAGGTCTTTTACTTTCTTCTGCATTTTAATTACAGCATTCCGGTCATTTCTCAGATCAACTGCAATAACATCCTTTATTAATTTACTAAATCGGCTTTTATAACCTGCTTCATCAAACACCGGAGCATGTTCCTCTTTAATATTGAATATGATTAATAAAAAACTGCTCTCGCCAGCAAACTGCTCAGCACTATTCAACCAGTAAGTGAAATCAGTTTTGTTTTCTCTGGTATCATCTATAAGTACATAAAACGTCTTATTACTGAAAAATATCTGGTGAGTACCTCGATAAATCTTCTGCCCCCCAAAATCCCATAGATTAACATAAAAGGTTCTTTTCACATTACCATGAACTTTGTCTTCAAATTCAAACTCCCATTTCCCTACATCAATACCCAAAGTAGTATCTTCTTCCTCTGGAAGCTTAGCATCTGCATTCTGTAATTTTACTGCAAATGATGTTTTACCAACCCCGCCTTCTCCTATGATCAGCAGTTTTGACTCATATAAATATTCTGTTGCTCCTTCTACTTTTAATCTTTTGAAATAATCTATTATCGACTGCTTACCTCCTTTGATAATATCAAGAGGCACATTTTCGATCGGATTACTATATAAGTTTATTGCCTCTTGATGATAATTATCTTTGTAAGTAATCTCCATATTATAGTCTGTTAACCATTTCTCAATTTTCTTAATTTTATTATAACTTAGGTCTAAAAAATTCAGTTTAACCAGTTTATGTAAGGGTGAAAGATCGCTGACTTTGTTAACACTCAGCATCAATGACTTTAGTTTAACCAATCCCTGTAAGGGTGAAAGATCGCTAATTTTGTTATCATTTAGATTCAATGAATCAAGGTTAACCAAATCCTGTAAGGGAGTAAGATCGTTGACTTGATTATCTTCCAGGTTTAAATAATTCAGGTTAACCAGTTCCTGTAAGGGTGATAGATCGCTGACTTTGTTATACCTCAGATTTAATGAATTCAAGTTAACCAGTCCCTGCAAGGGTAATAGATCGCTGACTTGATTATTCGTCAGGTTTAATGATTTCAAGTTAACCAGTTCCTGTAAGTGAGTAAGATTGCTGAGTTCATTACTCATCAAGTTGAATGAATTGAGATTAACCAACCCCTGTAAGGGAGTAAGATCGTTGACTCGATTATTAAACAGGTCTAATGAATTGAGATTAACCATTCCCTGTAAGGGTGATAGATCGCTGACTTGATTATGACTCAGGTCTAATGATTTCAGATTTACCAGCCCCTGTATAGGAGTAAGATCGCTGACTTGATTATAATTCAGGTCTAATGAATTGAGATTAATCAATCCCTGTAACGGTGATAGATCGCTTACTTGATTATAACTCAGGGCAAATAAATTGAGATTAATCAGTCCCTGTAAGGGTGATAGATCATTGACTTTGTTACCATCCAGCTCTAATGAATTGAGCTTAACCAGTCCCTGTATGGGTGATAGATCGATGATTTCATTATAACTCAGGTTTAATGAACTCAAGTTAACCAGTCCCTGTAAGGGTGAAAGATCGCTGATCTGATTATTATACAAGCCTAATGACTTGAGTTTAACCAGTCCCCTTAATGGTGAAATGTCACGAATACTATCCCATTGACTATCTGATGATGTCTGGTCGTCTGAATTACGAGTTTTTGATATATATTTTTTGAGACCAAAACCAAGATTCAATTCATTTAAATTAGTAAGAAGCTCTAAAACTCTAATATCTCTGACATCATTATCAAACAAACTCAAACTGGTCAAGTTTCTAAGTTTCTTTAAATATCTTATATCAATAATATCATTTTCACTTAAGTCCAATGCAGATAGAGATTTTAATTGTTTCAGATAGTTAATTGTCTTATTCAGGTCATTTAATCCTGTATTTATCAACGATATCCTGGTAATATCTCCGTTTTCATTTAACTGGTATCCTCTTTCTTCATCACCTTCTATAATTTCAAAACCAATCACATCACTGATTTTGTTGATAATTTCAATATCTGTCATTTTCATACTCCCTTTCAGTAATATCATATCTTCTGGCTTAATTATTATCCAATTCCGTCTTTCATTATATGTTAAAGTGAAATAATATGTATCTTTTTGTCAATAATAATCATATATCTGTTCGGTTATTCATTTAGTTATTATCCATTTAAGGAAATAATATTACAGCACCCTACGGAGCGAAGGAGCGAAGGAGCGAAAGAGCGAAGGAGTGACGGAGTGACGAAGTGACGAAGTGACGAAGTGACTACTCGACTTAAAGACAGCACGACTTAAAGACTTCAGGACTGATAGACTTAAAAAAAAATATTATCAACGAAAATCGCGAATATGCACGAAAAAGTGTAGAAGAATAAAAAAACTCGTGATTAAGCTCAAAAAAATCTCTTCTTCAGTGTTTTTCAGTGCCTTCAGTGGTTCAAACTCTTACATCTTGTCAGCCTATGGCTGATTACATTATCGGTGCTCATCAGTGTAATCCGCCTGCCGTGCCGTAGCCTTCTACATGAACCATATTAGATTTGTCTTTGCTTGAAATCTAAGAAAAACAGATTGGTTTTAAGGGGAAAGTAAGCAGGACGACTAACGAAGCCTAGACCTCGAGTCTCTGCACAAGTCTGTCGCCTGCTTACAATCCGTATTGGTTGATTAGACCTCGAGTCTTCGTTAACCGGAAGGTAGGATAAAAGCAGACTTGCTTTCCCCCAAAATAAATAATAGGAGAAAACAATGAATGAAAAGACACTTTCATACACTGCTTTCTGTGGCATTGATATTTCAAAAGACAGTTTTGATTATTGCTTGCTTAATCAAAGTAAGCAAATTATCTGCCACAGCAAACTTCCAATGACCATTGACTCTTTAAAAAACATTAAAAGAATCGCAGAGGCGGATGTCAATCAAAACACCATTTTTGTAATGGAATCTACTGGTAAGTACCATCGCAGAGTCAGTAATTATTTAGTTGATAATGGATTCGATGTATGTGTATTGCAGCCATTACTGATCAAAAAATACAATGAATCAAAGGACCTGCGTAAGACAAAAACAGATAAAAAAGACGCAAAGTTGATTGCTGAATATGCTGTTGATAATCATAACTCGCTGCATCTTTATAATCCAGAACATGATGCATTTAAAGAACTATCAAGGTATAGACAAAGTTTAGTAAGAGCCTTGAGTTCTCAGAAAACAACTTTCAAAGAGATGATGGTCTCAATATTTCCAGAGTTAGTAAGTCTTAAAAAGGATTTCATTTACCGCAAAACTATCCTGTATTTGTTACGTGTATGTTGTCTTCCTGTTAAGCTAAGTAAAATGAGGATTTTAACCATAGAAAAGATGCTGAAAAAGTGCAAAGCTACCAGGCTATCTATCACTGCAGCCCAACTCAAAGAAATGGCTAAGACATCCATTGGGATCGCAACTGAGACTTCCCAGTTTATTATTACAGAGCTTATTGATGAGATTCTTGAGAAGATGTCACGCATTAAAAAAGTAGAGGCAGAATTAGAAAAGCAGACAGCGGGTAAATATGACAATGAAATTGAGATAATAACCTCGATTGAAGGAATAGGTAATTCTACAGCATTAAGTTTTTTAATTGAGACCAAAGATCTAAGTTTGTTTTCAGATTGGAAGAAATTGAGTGCTTACGCTGGTATTGATCCTAGCATTTCTCAAAGCGGAAGTTCAGTTAATAAAAAGGGTAAAATCTCAAAAAGAGGAAATAAATATTTACGAAGTACGCTGTTTTTAATGGCAGCTTCTGTTTTCAAGCACAGTGAGAGATATGGTATTTATTATCAGAAAAAGCGGGATGAGGGAAAAGAGTATAAAAAGACTATTATTGCAATTGCAAATAAACTATTAAAACTGATATATTCATTACTAAAAAAAGGGGAGTTTTATGATCCAAATTATGAGGAAAAGTTATCCCTGGAACGGTTATGTTAAAAAAGTTAGTTAATTATGTTTAAAGTTAACACGATATGTGAATCGCCCTACACATTTTGAGGTGTTATTACACCGAAATTTGTGGAGGGCTGATAATATAGTTGACTTGTGCGAAGGATGGTGGCTAAAAAATTCTTACACCACATTCCCCTTCACTCAATCCATAAAACCCTATTCCGCACACTTCCAGCAGATCACCCAGCGTTTCCACTCCCGGCAGCCAGTTAGTGGGCGAGAGCTCTTCCAGATCAAACCCCAATATCCCTCCTGCCCGGAACACAAGTTTACTCCACAAATTATGCTGCCTCACTATCTTCCACCGTTTCCGGTAATTCGCATCAAACCACCGGATATGATACTTTTCCCACACCTTTCTAAAGTCAGTTGAAGCCGCACTCCAGCACCCGTGTACCCGCTTTTGCACCTTATAATAATAATCCCCCTGCTCCGTGTGCTCATGCTCAAAACTGCTCCGAATATACATAAACCACTTCCGAAAATGGCTCCGGTACAATACCCCAGACTCCGTTTTACCCACTAAATATTGGAAAAATACATGCGGTTCCACTCCCCGGCGATAAATCCGTAAAGCCCGAAAACGCGGATCAGGAGACAGCAAAACCTCCTGAAGATGCTCATCCCACCAGGCACTATAAACCGTTTCCAAATCCTCAACATCATCAATTACCACTACCTGACGCTGACTATATAACCTGCTGCCGTTATAGCAATTAATGATATATTCCCCGCCTGCAAATTGCTGGCTGAATTTACTCCGTGGTGCCAGTTTAAGATTCAAATGCGTA
>JAVCDJ010000067.1 GCA_030765845.1 Candidatus Stygibacter australis | reverse complement strand
AGATGGGTGTGATCCTGGGCGGAGATCTGCGAGGACATAAAATGAGAATAAAACTCATGGTCTTATTCGGCAGATATAATGATCCTGCCTTGGTGAAAAAGTACCTTTTACACGCCAATGATTAATGATGCCGGCAAATTTTCTTGACCTTAGGTTAATGAAAACACATCATTGCCTGTGATAAAGGATGAGGAAATATTAAGAATCAATAATATGAATAAGAAGCGGAGAATTAGCAGCATAAAACGCTGGAGTACTATTAACCATAAAATTGAGTATGCCCTTTTACGGACAGCTATTTCTATTGCCCGTCTGATACCTGATACTATCCTGAGAAAAGCAGCTATGTGGCTCTTTTCAGTAATCCAGTTCCGCCGTGATCTGGCAAAAAATAATCTTAAGATGGTATTTCCTGAGATGAGCAAAGCAAGACGAGAACAAATATTGAAGGAAATGTATCGAAACCTGGGTTTAACTGCAGTTGAATCATTCTTGATGAAACCAGAGAAAGTATTTGAGAATCTGGAATTTTGGGGGTGGGAAGAAGTTAATAGATTGCGCGAAGCAGGTAAAGGTGTAATAGTGGTAACAGGACATTTAGGTAATTTTGAGATGTCAGGACGACTGATGGCGCACCAGGCTCCACTATGCGTGATCGTAAAAAGGCAATCAAATCCCTATTTTGATAAATATGTGAATAAGCAGCGATTAAAGGAGAACTGTGAACCCGTAAAATCTGGAAATGCCTTGCGACCAGTACTAAAGAAATTGAAGCAGAATGGACTTGTAGTGATGATGATAGATCAAAATGCCAGATATCAGGGATATCAGCTTGACTTTCTGGGGCATAAGGCTTCAACTCATATCTCAACAGCCAAAATTGCCTTATTGTCTAAGGCTCCTGTTGTAATAGTGGGAATCACACGCACCAGTAAAGGTTATCCTTTATTGAAATATTCTGAGACTATAGATACAACTGATTACGAGAACACTCTGGAAGGTCAAATTGCCTTGATGCAGGAGATCAATGATGCATTTGGCAAGCTTGTGAAAGCTAATCCTGAGCACTGGTTCTGGGTTCATCGGCGCTGGCGAAAACCGGAGCTGGGAAAACCATTAACTGAAATCGATTAATATCAACGGTAAATAGATTATTTTGCCATATGACGATCTTTGAAAAAAGCTTTACAGAATTAAAGCAGCAATGAGTTTTGTGTTGGAGAATATTATGAGAACATTAATTATTTGGAGTCTGATACTGCTATCTTCAGTAGCATGGGGTTTGCAGTTTGAAGCCGGCAGTGGAATAGATGTAAGCCGAATTGAGCGAGAAAATGAAGCAGCATATCACACGGGTGATGATGACCGACATTTTTATTATACATATCCCGAAGCAGAAAATCACCTTTGGGCAGTAGAATTTGATTTTAGGAGCTATTACAGTAGTATAGACAGCTTAACCTTTGCCCCGGCAAGTGCCTTGGTTTACCTGCCTAATTACACAGTAAGTGGAGACATGAATGTGGGATTATACAGTAATGGTTCATTTGGTCCTGGAGAAGAGATCACTTCCAGCACACTGACAAATGCAAACCTTGTACCCGGCTGGAATGAGATTGACCTTACCGCAGCAGCTGACACACTTTTCTGGTTGGTGGTAAATTACCCCACTGGATTAGGTAATCAGCAATATGTTTCTGCATCTAATGGAGATGGCAGCCATAGTTATTATTGGGATCCTTATTATGGAGATGAAGGAAGCTGGCTAAGTATGTCCGCCAATGGTTTTGCGAATGAATTCTTATTCACCCTGACTGGTGAGTTTCATTTTATGGATATAGACCTTGAGGTTTCTGATTTCTATCTGGAAGGGATTTTTTCAGCAGGTGAGGAGATCTTTCCCCGGGCAACTATACATAATAACTCATCTGTAAGTGTGGACAGCCTTTCTGTAGTGATAACAAAAGAATTTCCCGGTGCATTGGAAAACGATACCCTTTATGTATATGATATAGCTGCCGGAGCAGATATTGATCTTTCTGAAATTGATGATATTAGTTATATTTTGAGTTCTTATCCCGGGCAGTATAAATTTACCACAACTCTATATTGTGAAGATGATCAGCTTATTGATAATAATAGTGCGGAAATTAACAGGAATACATTTAATTATACTCAATCCAGTATAATGTTTGAAAATATGGTGGAACTTGATGATACCTATACAGATGGGATCTGGAATACTCAGGATGGAATTACTGATTATCAGCTGCTGCCAATCAATTATTTCCCCAATTATCAGGATATCAGTTATTATAATTCACTAGCTGAGGAGCGATTCTATTATTATGAGCTTTATAATTTACCGGCAACTGTGGTCAGTGGAGACCCCATTATCGGGTATGATGCAAATAATTATGAGAATCATCTACTGGAAAAATGTGCCGAGATTGATAGTATGCACAGTTTTGTGGAAATATCTCATATCGAAGCATTGGTAGATACACTGGAAGATGTGCATGTTTCAGTTCTTCTTGATCCGGGTGAAAATCTGGTACTAACCAGTCTGGCTTCATCATGTGAAATATTTGGGATGATCTATGAAGATGGTCTGCCTTTAAATGAGCAGTTAGATGGGAAAGTATTCCTTGATACTATCAAATTTGCGTCAGCAGAACTGGGTGGATTAGCCAATGGAGTACCGGTAGATAAGCGAACCAAATTTAATCAATTATATAAATTTACTCCTATCAGTGGAGATATAAATAACTGCAAACTCTTATTCTGGGTGCAAAACACAAATGATAATATGATCTGGGCTAGTGGTGAGTTATCATTTTCGGATTTTGGCATCGTGGAAACTACTGATGATGAGATCAGCTCATTACATACTTTCCTGGCGTACCCAAACCCCTTTAATCTTCAAGGATCTTTGAAGGTTAAATTACCGGAAACGCTCAGGAGCAGTGCAGTTCAGATAAATATTTATAATATCAAGGGACAGATAGTACGGAACCTTGAAGCTGGCGAGCTTACCTGGGATGGATATGATAATAAGCAGCATCTGGCAGGTAATGGCATATATCTCATGCAGATAAACCATTCCGCTAAAAGAGACTGGCTTAAGATCATGGTGGTGAAATAGAGCATGATCATCCGCAAGATCTTTCAGCGAAAATATCAGGAACTTACAGGCTGCCTGCACGTGCATACAAAATATTCATTTGATTCGCGCACACCCGTGGAAGATGTGATCAAAGCAGCCTATAAGCATAATCTTGATTATATTGCCATAAATGATCATCTTAGTAATGAAGCGAAAGAAGATAAATCTTTAAAAGCTGAAAAAAAATTAACTATTATTCCTGGTTTTGAGATCAATGACCCGGATAATAATAATCATCTGCTGGTGTATGGCAATGAGGAAGTTCTCAGAAATAAACCTGCCGGGGAATATGTGCCTTATTACCGTAATCAGGGAGCAATAACTTTTGCAGCGCACCCTTTTGAACGACGTTCCTCCCGGCAGATCAGAAAATATGTGTGGACTGATACTTCTATTGACCAGTTTTCAGGTCTGGAAATCTGGAATGCCTTATCTAACTGGGTATCCAAGATACGTCCCAGTATAAACGGGTTATTGTGGGTGCTTCTGGCACATAATTTTATCCGTCGTGGATCTCGAGCTTCTATCCAATGGTGGGACGACTTGAATAAGGCTGGTAAACGCAAAGCTGCTATCGGCTCAGTTGATGCCCATGGCTTGATATTTAAGAAAATGTGCTTCAGCTTCACTCTTCTAAAGCACAAATTTATGTTCAACACTGTGCGCACCAATGTGCTGCTTCCTGAAGACTGGGAGATAAACAAGGAGAATATATTGAAAGCACTGGCGGAAGGTCGCAGCTATGTGATCAACTATCATCGTGGCATACCATATAACTTTTACGCTGGGATATCCGCTCAAAATGAACCAGGAGTGAGTTTTGGGGAAGAAATAGAATTCAGACAGGGTTTGCATTACTATTATCATTTGCCTAAGATAGCCAGAGTTAGATTGTATTATAATGGCGATTTAATTAGCCAGCAGCTTGATGAAAAAGGAAGATTTGAAATTAATAGCCCAGGAAATTATCGTTTAGAAGTATTACTGAACAGACTGGGCTGGATCTATACAAATAATATTTATATAAAATGAGGTAAAAATGGAAAAAACAGTAAAGATATTCCGACAGGATCTACCAGAATATTTGAATAAAGAAATAGAAACCTGTTTTCTGGTCGCAGATAAAGAACTGCGAGAGAGTAAAAATGGCAATTATCTTCGTCTAAGGTTATCAGATAAAACTGGTAATGTGATGGGAAATGTGTGGAATAACGCAGTATCAATCTCTGATAAGTTTGAAAGTGGAGATATTGTAAAATTAAAAGGTACTGTGATCAGCTATCGAGATCAGCTTCAAATAACTGTTCAGACCGCAAGAAAAGTTCAGGATTTCGAAATTGACCTTACTGATTACATTCTGGCAACAGAAAAGGATATTCATAAGCTTAATGAACGGTTATTTACTCTGATTGATTCTGTGACTAATGAACACTTGAATGAGCTTCTGAGATCAATCTTTGAAGATAAAGAATTCCTGGTAAATTTTTCTCAGGCACCAGCAGCAAAATCCTGGCATCATAACTATCTGGGAGGTTTGCTGGAACATACCATAAGTGTCGCAAATCTGTGTGAATTCAGTGCACATTATTATAAAGTCGATCGCGATCTGATCATTGCGGGTGCTTTATTACATGACATGGGGAAAGTGGAAGAATACACAGCACCTCCATCGATCAATTTTACTGATCAGGGAAGACTGATAGGGCATATAATCATTGCTGATCAGATCATAGCAAGCAAAGCACAATTGATCAATAATTTTCCAGCTGAACTTCTAATGAAATTACGCCACCTTATACTCTCGCATCATGGGGAATATGAAAAGGGTTCTGCGAGATTACCTCAAATACTGGAAGCAATTATCCTGCATCACTGTGATAATCTTGATGCGCAGGCGACTGGAGTTGGCCAGGTAATTGAAGCCAGTTCCGGTCATTCAGGTAACTGGAGTGAATTTGATAAGCTTAATAATAAATATTATTATAAAGGAAAAAATGAGGAAGAGATCAAATAAATGTTTCAGGTAGGAATAATTGCAAGCGGTAGTCGGGGTAATTCCCTGGTGATAAGAAGTGATAAAGGTGCCATCCTGGTGGATGCAGGACTTGCTGGGAAAAGGATTATATCCGGACTGGAACTAATGGGAATTTCACCGGAAGAATTACATGGTGTGGTGATCAGTCATGAGCATTCAGATCATATTTCTGGAGCAGGTATTATCTGTCGGAAACTTGATATTCCTCTCTATATAAGCCCGGATACCTATGCCTGTTCTTCAGCCAGAATTGGAAGGTTAAATCAAGAGACGATCTTTTTTGAACATGGTAAAGCCTTCAGCATTGGAGATCTTCATATTATTCCCTTTGCTTCTTCACATGATGCTGTTGAAAGCAGCAATTTTATTGTCCGGCAGACGAATAATTCCTCCGCAAGGTTAGGGATAGCAACAGATTGTGGTTATCTGACACGCTTAATGAAGGAGCGCTTGCAGGATTGCACTACTCTGATCCTGGAGAGCAATCATGATGAGATCAAGCTGCTGGAAGGGCCCTACCCCTGGCATCTTAAACAAAGAGTGAAAAGCCGACAAGGTCATCTTTCTAATAGACAAGCTGTTAGCGTGATCAGTCAAGTTATACATCCCGGGTTAAAGAAACTTATTCTGGCTCATCTGAGTGAAAAAAACAATACTCCAGAATTGGCTGAAAGTGAAATGAAAAGGTATCTGAGTATGATAAATCATGAGCTTGAGCTGTATATTGCCAATCAACATACTGCGCTAAGCTTACTGGATATCTAGGAGAGTCAATGCTGATTAATCTATTGTTATTGATTGTGGGATTTGCTTTTCTGATCAAAGGAGCAGATTTTCTGATTGATGGAGCTGTGTCTCTGGCTAAGAAATTCCATATCTCTGAAATAGCTATTGGATTAACAGTCGTGGCTTTTGGAACTTCAGCTCCTGAATTAATTGTAAATATTGTATCTGCTTTTCAAAATCATCCAGAAATATGTTATGGAAATGTCATCGGCAGTAATATGTTCAATACTCTGGTGGTTTTAGGACTTGCGGGATTATTTAAACCATTATTGTTGCAGAAATCTACAGTCCGTAAAGAAATCCCATTTGTTTTTCTAGGCACAATATTGATTATTTTATTATCCAATGGTTTCTGGATAGGAGACAAAATTCTTTCCCGGTATGATGGATTGATCCTAATAGGCTGCCTTGTGATATTTATCATTTATGTAATGAAAATACCCCGACAGCAGATTTCATCAGAATATTCTGATCTGCCCGTTCTTAAGACTATATTATTCCTGATATTTGGGATAATTGGATTATTTGCCGGTGGTCAACTTGTTGTAGATAATGCAGTCAAGATCGCCTTATATTTCAAAGTTAGTAATGAATTGATCTCTTTGACAATTGTGGCATTCGGGACAAGTCTTCCTGAGCTTGTAACTTCTCTGATTGCCTTAAAAAAGAAATCCTCTGATATCGCCGTGGGTAATGTAATTGGCTCAAATCTATTCAATATCTTTATGGTGCTGGGAGTTACTTCACTGATAAAACCTGTTATATTCAATCCTTCCTTAAATATTGACCTGGCAATTCTGGCCTTGATCACACTGATACTTTTCCTACTTGTGTTTGTGGGTAAGGTGAGTAAATTAAATAAATTTGAAGCTGCTATTCTTCTTCTTTGCTATTCCGGTTATATGTATTTTCTGCTGCAAAGAGGATAGTTTATAATAATCCCCAGCGTTTGCGGAAAAATATCTCAAGACAAAAACTAAGTAAAAATAAAGTAATGATATACCACTTTTTATAGAGAGGTATTTCAAAATATGTAGTATCAAACCTACTTTCAGCCTTTGGGTAATCTGCCAGGTCATTAACCTTAAATAATTCTTTTCCAACAGTTTGCCTGGCGATGTATTGTAATAGAGATTTATTTATTCCTCTATCTCTTACTTCTGAATTAGCAGACATTATCATAAATTTACCACCAGTTCCCTTCAGAGATTGTTTATCTGTAATAGTAAATTTGTATTCCGCCGGATCTTTGGCAGTGAAACTGAAACTGTATCTTTCATTATTCAGGTTGAGATAGTCACGCAAATATTCCTGATCATCTTTTGTGATCACAATTTCTGCCTGAAGGTTTGTTAATGGGGCATATTTCTCATCAAAGGCAGCTAATTCAATATTAACATCTTCACCAATTAAATAGCTGTTCTGTTCACTCCAGGCAAAAAAGTTGTTTGCTTTGGCATAGCTGAGCCATTGCATGATATTATTGTTGAAATCAGAATAATGATCATCCTCGCCCCAAAGCTGCCATTTCCACAGATCAAGAAAACTGCCGTAAAGCACTTTGCCATTGCCATATTCCTGAAAAACAAGGGCTGGAGGTGTTTGCTCAGCTGGAAATTCAGCTAACAGTGTTCCAGAGGTTTTTAGCTCAGTATAATAAAATCTCACTGGTGGTATTTCATCCAGATTCTTTTTAATGGTCTGGAAACTCTGATAAGCAGCACTCTCTTGAGTTAATCGAAATTTCCCCTCAAATATACGTCGAATACCCGTACTGCGAACTGGGAGAATTCGATCCAATCCTGCCAGAGGTTGTCCTAAATAATAAAGACCTCCTCCATTTGCCACATAGCGGTCAATCAACTCAATTTGAGATTTTGTAAAATTCAATTTTCCATTATTTATCAGGCATAATACCTGGCAATTTTCTAATTCAGAACCCAGACTCACAACATCCCGATTCTTACGCAAATCAGAACCCTTATAGAGATAAGTAACTTCAAAACGTTCATCTCTCTCTGCTGCCTGCACCAGGTAGCGACCTTCCCATGATAACTCGTCAGAAATTACCTTCACAGCCGCTTTATTTTCTAATACAAGAACTGCTCCAGGAAAACTATTATTCTCAATTCCCACTTCCAGCAGACTATCCTGGTGGATCTCAACTCTGACTGGTTGTAACCCGGTTTGAGAAAACTCATGTTCAAACAAAACCTGTTGATATTTCTCGTCTTTAAAATTTATCTGCTTTGTCTCTATTTTTTCATCTGAAATGTAAAAATCCAGCTCTGCCCCACCTTGATAATGAGATGAAGATACAGCTACAATAAAAGGAGTGATTTCCTTCAGCCAGGAACGCTTATTATATTTCAACTTTGTTATTTGAAGATCAAAACTCGTTGATTGAAAATCTGACTGGATAACATGCACAGGAAACTGAATATTTTGGATAAATTCTGGATCGCTGTCATCAAACCAGCCATCAGAAAACATAAACAAATCTTTTACATTTTTATAATTGTCTTGTTCCTGCAAATCTGAAAATGTCTTTGTAAGTCTAGTTGATTCTTTATCTCCATTGATCCCATCAGCAAATTCCAGAAGTTTACATTTATATCCCTTCGATTCCAGCAGGAGTTTTATCGAATCAGCTTGTACCTTATATTTTTGAAGTTTACTCACATTATCAGATTGTTCATTCATAGAAATCGAGTTATCCAGAAGCAGCAATTGCCGCATCTGAACGGGATTTCTGCGTGAGTATCTAATTATCGGATTGAAAAGCAATATCATCACTATGGCAAGAGCTATCCACCTTAAAATAGCAAGAAAATAGCGTTTACCCCTGCTTATCTCTGGCATTGTCCGCCAGTAGAAATATATTATAATGCCCGTGAGGCTAATTAATCCAAGATATATCATGTTCTACCAGTAATATTGAGCCTTCTCATTTTTAAAACTATACTCAATATCTTTTTGATCTTTATTTAGTGTTACAGCAATTTTGTCCAGCAGTAATTTCCTTTTTAACTTATTAATTAGTTTTCTGCCATGACCAAGAAATAGAGACTTCTTATTTATTGGTATTGATAGAGTCATTCCTGGTTGCCATTTATTTATTAATTCATCATACAAAAGTTCAATCTGGACAAGTTCTCCAATTGCTGGATGATAAGGACCTGCCACAATATCAGAACTCTTCAGGTCTGAATGCAAGCCTGTTTTGATTACATTTATCCCTTCTTCTTTACAATGCTTCTGAGCATATTTTAGCCATTGTATTGCATCTGCCAAACTTAAAGGTTGATAAATTCCCTGCTGATACCAATTTTCCAGAACCGTATCCCTTAGAATTATCGTGGGGTATAATCTTATCCCTTGAGGTTTAAGCTTAACGGCTGTTTTCAAAGACTCAACAAAGAATTCAAATGTATCTCCCGGTAATCCTGGCATCAATTGTATTATCAGATCAAAACCCGCTGCTTTTACATCTTTACAGGCTTTCAGTGCAGTTGAAGATGTATAACCTCTGCCAGATGATTTCAGTACTTCAGTATTAAAACTCTGAATACCCAGTTCAATTGTTGTAACACTCTTGCTCTTCAAAAAACTAAATAATTTTGAATCGAGTTCATCAGGTCTGGTAGATATTCTGATACCTTTTAATTGTGTAAGGTAAGGTGAGGCTAATGCCAGATATTCTTCCTGCTTCTGCATTGGAAGAGCGGTAAAAGTACCCCCAAAAAATGCTATCTCTTTTTCCGGTGCTGAATTTTTTATACAAAACCCCTCAATGCACTCCTGGAAAAATGATAGCGATACTTCCTTACTCTGAGTAATTGAAAACTGATTGCAATAAACGCAGTTAAAAGGACAACCCTGATGCGGAATAAAAAGAGGCAATATCCTCATATATTAAGTTTTTCACAAGCCCTTTTGGCGGCTTTCTGCTGGGCTTCCTTTTTTGTATGTCCCTCTCCTGTACCCATTAATTCATCATTTACTTTCACTTCGATCATAAATATCTTATCATGGTCAGGACCTGATTCCTCAATTAGAATATATTCAGGCAGGTTTTGACTTTCATTTTGGGTAAATTCCTGGAGTTTACTCTTGTAATTGATCAAATCCTGCTCAATAAATATCTCTTTGTATCCTGTAAAAATATTGTATATAATAAAATCACGTGCTGCTTCAATTTCACCATCAAGGTAAATTGCACAGATAATTGCTTCCATGGCATCTGCCAGGATTGAGCTGTTATCCCTGCCCCCACTTCTTTCAGCTTCCCGGCTTAATACTAAAAAACTGCCGAGATTAAGTTTACGCGCTACCGTTGATAAGAAATCGCGGGAAACTACCTTCGCCTTCAGTTTTGAAAGTTCTCCCTCTGTATAATCAGGAAATCTTTCAAAAACCGATTCAGCAATTATCAGCCCTAATATTGAATCACCCAGAAATTCCATTCTCTCAAAAGCAGAACTTTCTCCTTCCTTACCATTCACAGAAGTGTGCGTTATGGCAGAAAGGAGAAGTTCTTCAGTATCAAACTTATAATCGAGAATATCCATTAAATTGGATAACCCACTACTATTTTCTTTTTTTACTTGAGAATTCCCTAATAAACTGCTGATCAGTTTCTTCATAGTATTAATCATACTTTTTGAAGATCAGCACTCCATTATGTCCACCAAAACCCAGGGAATTACTCATAGCAATTTTCACGGGATAATCCTGTGAATTATGAGCAACAAAATCAAGGTCACATTCAGGATCAGGATTCGTTAGATTAATCGTAGGATGCACTTTTCCTGTCTGAATGCTCTTGCAGCATACCACAGCTTCAATTCCTGCAGCTGCTCCCAAAGTGTGACCTACCATAGATTTAGTAGAATTCACCTTCAGTTTATAGGCATGATCACCAAAAACAGATTTTATTGATTTTGTTTCGTTCACATCATTTAATGGTGTGGAGGTTCCGTGAGCATTAATATAATCAACATCTTCAGGATCTAAACCTGCATCTTCCAGTGCCATTTTCATTGCTCTGGCACCGCCTTCTCCACCTTCTACTGGAGCAGTGATGTGATATGCATCGCAGGATGCTCCATAGCCTATTAATTCTGCATAAATATGAGCTCCTCTTGCCAATGCACGATCAAGCTCCTCCAGAATTATCACCCCTGCACCTTCAGCTAATATAAATCCATCTCTACCTGAATCAAAAGGACGACATGCTGCCTGTGGGTCATCATTCCGGGTACTTAATGCTTTCATATTTCCAAACCCGGCAAAGGTTAAAGGTGTTACTGATGCCTCAGCTCCTCCACATAATATCAAATCAGCATCTCCATACTGAATTGACCTGTAGGCTGTTCCTATCCCATGATTAGCACTTGCACAGGCAGAAGATATATTAAAATTAATACCCTTTAAATTGTATTGGATTGCAACTTCTGCGGAACCTGCATTGGAAATCATCTTAGGGATGAAAAATGGACTCACTCTACGGGGTCCCACCTGATAGTGCTTTGCACATTCAGTTTCATATGTGTACATACCTCCAATACCAGTGCAAAGGATACATCCACTTCTTTCTGGATCGAAATGAGCTTCATCAATATTAGCATCTTCTAAAGCTTCTCTTGCTGCCCATAAGGCAAATTTTGTATATCTATCGAGCTTTTTCAATCTCTTTTTATTATAATAAATTTCGGGCTCAAAATTGCGAACCTCACCGGCTATCCGGCTGGAATAATCTTGACTTAAATCGAAATGTTTCACATGGTCAATTCCGCTTTTCCCTTTCAGCAGATTTTCCCAGAATTCGTCAACGGTATGGGCTAACGCATTTATCGTTCCCAAACCAGTTACAACAACTCTTCGCTTGCTCATCGTCACCTCTCTGTACTAAAAAGCGGATGAGCTTACCCATCCGCCACTAATAATACTAACTGTTTTACTATTGCAATTTGCCTTTCAAGAAATTGATTGCTTCACCTACTGTCGTAAGTTTTTCAGCTTCATCATCTTCAATTTCCAAATCAAATTCCTCTTCAAATTTCATGATTAATTCCACTGTATCAAGTGAATCTGCACCCAAATCTTCTATGAATTTTGCTTCGGGGGTTACTTCACTCGCATCTACTCCAAGTTCTTCTACAATAATTTCTTTAACTTTTGCTGTTACGTCCATATTATCCTCCAGTTTTTTCTTATTTTAGGTTTACCTCACATTTACAGGTTCCCAATTTATTTTTCAGCCTTTTCGCTGATTATTTTTTAATTCATTACCAGTCCACCATCGACGTTTATTACCTGACCGGTAATATAAGAGCTCATCTCAGATGCCAGAAAAAGACACAAGTCTGCAATATCTTCTGGACTGCCCATCCTCTTCATCGGTATCGCTTCAGAATAACCTCGTACAGTATCCTCCGAGAGTTTATCAGTCATAGCTGTCTTGATAAATCCAGGAGCAATTGCATTACATCTCAATCCTTTTGCAGCAAACTCTTTTGCTATGGATTTTGTCAAACCTATTATTCCTGCTTTAGAAGCAGCATAATTTGATTGACCTGCATTTCCCATTAATCCTATCACAGAAGATATATTTATTATCGAATTCCCAGGCTCCTTCATCATATATCTGCAGGCTTTCTGAATACAATTAAATGTTCCCTTTAGATTAACATTGATCACCGCATCCCAATCTGATTCTTTCATTCTTAAAATTAAACCGTCTTTTGTGATCCCGGCATTATTGACCAGAATATTGATACTTCCTGTTAATTTATATATCTCCTTGAATATTAGCCCAGTTCTTTCTGAATCAGTAACATCACAAGTAAATCCAAAGCAACTATATCCTTTACTGTTGAATTCATTCACTACTGAGTCTACATCCTCCTTGCGTAGGTCAATTATGCAAACCGTTGCACCTCTGCTTGCAATTCCTTCCGCTATTGACTTACCAATGCCACGTGAAGAACCTGTTATTATTGCTGTTTTACCTTTTAAATCCATTACTTATTCTCCATTTACTATTGAATTTATCATATTTACGATATCTTCAGGTTTTTCTATATTAAATGTCTTTAATTGTTTATCTATTTTTCGTAACATACCACTGAGTACTTTCTGAGGACCAAATTCTATAAATCTGTCCACTCCCCTATCACTCATATATTTAACGCTTTCCACCCAACGAACTGAAGAACTCACCTGTCTGGAAAGATTCTCTTTTATTTGTGATATTTCTGTCCAGGGTTTTGCATCTACGTTTGCTACTACTGGAATATCTGTTGATGAAAATTTGATCTTATCCATTTCTTCTTCCAGCCAAACTGATGCTTTTGCCACCAAAGGTGAATGAAATGCTCCTCCCACTACCAGGGGGATTATACGTTTTGCTCCAGCCTCTTCAGCTAATTTCATTGCTGCTTCTACACCAGACTGACTGCCAGATATCACTGTTTGTACTGGAGTATTAAAGTTTGCAGCGATCACGATTCCTGCTGGAGATGCCTTTTCACATAGCTCAGTTACCATATCAGGAGATAAGCCAATAATTGCAGTCATTCCATATGGCATGCCTTCACTGGCTTTGATCATAAATTCACCACGTTTATGAACAAGATACATTGCATCAGAAAGTTCCAATACTCCATTAGCTACTAAAGCAGAAAATTCACCTAAAGAATGACCAGCCACAAAGTCAGGTACAATATCAATTTCTTTCTGCCACATTTTTAAAGCAGCTATTGAGTGAAATAGAATAGCAGGTTGAGTAAATCTGGTATCTTTCAATTTTTCTTCTGGGCCATTAAGTATTATATCTGCCAAATCATATCCGGTTCTCTCCTGAAATTTCTCCAGATATTTTACATTTTCTGAATCAGCTTCAATTAATTCCCGGCTCATTCCCACATACTGGGCGCCTTGTCCGGGAAATATATAAGCTATCTTATGCATATTTCCTCGCTTTTGGATTATATTCTAACTAATAGACTCCCAGAGGTCAAACCAGCACCAAAGGATGTCATAAGAACCAAATCTCCATGTCGTATTTTACCGCTGCGTATCACTTCGTCTAATGCTACTGGAATTGTAGCTGCCGAAGTATTTCCATATTTATCTATATTTACTATTATTTTACTACTATCCATTTTAAGCTTTTTACCAAGTGCTTCTATGATCCGCATATTCGCTTGATGTGGGATTACCCAGTCCAGGGAATTCGTATCCATATTATTACGCTTGAGCACAGTTTCACAGGAATTATACATTGAGCGCACTGCCAGCTTAAAAACCTTATTACCTTCCATATTTATGGTGTGAAGCCGTTCACGTACTGTGTTATAACTTGCTGGTGTTCGTGAACCTCCAGCAGGTTGAACCAGTAGATCCCAGTAATTCCCATCAGCAGAAATATCAGAGTCTATCACACGAGAAATATCCACTTCAGAAGCTCGGGAAACTATTGATGCACCAGCAGCATCACCAAACAGCACACAGGTATTTCGATCCTTGTAGTTTGTGATCCTGGTGAGTAAATCTACCCCGATAGTCAGAATATTTTTACACACTCCTGTCTCAATATATTGTTTAGCAATATTCATTGTGTATATCCAGCCGGGACAACCCGCTGAAATATCAAATCCAGGAACGTTCTTAATTCCCAGATTCTTCATAACTAAACAGGCTGTTGAAGGGAACGCATGATCAGGAGTAACTGTACCTACAATTACCAAATCCAGTTCTTTCGCGTGAATATCTGCCATCTGCAAAGCTTGCTCAGCTGCCTCTGTGGCATAATCACTGGAAGCTTTATCGTCTGCTGCCACTCGCCGTTCAGACATTCCAGTTCGTGTCTTTATCCATTCGTCTGAGGTCTCCACCAGCTTTTCAAGATCAAAATTGTTTAAGATCTTGTCAGGCAATGAACGCCCTGTACCTTTTATCTTAGCATGATACTGTTTCATTTTTTACTCTCATAATATTCTCGGGCATGCTCAAGAAATTTTGAATTCACCATCCGCACCGAGGTTTTTATTGCATTTTTAATTGCCGTAGCATCTGACCTGCCATGAGCAACAACTGAAAGACCATTCAGTCCAACCAATAAAGCGCCACCATATTCTCTATGGTCAACCTTTTTCTTTAAAAACGCAAAGGCAGGATAAGCCAGTAAAGCTCCAAGTTTGCTTATCCAGTCCTGGTTGAACTGTTCCTTAAGTATTTTAAACATAGAGGTTGCTGCCCCTTCAACCGTCTTTAGAATAATATTTCCAGTGAATCCATCACTGATTATCACATCTACATTTCCCTTTAAGAGATCCTTTCCTTCTATATTTCCGACAAAATTAATATCTGGGTGATTGGATAATGACTGATAAGTTGATTTATAAAGTTCACTGCCTTTACTACTCTCCTCACCAATATTTATCAAACCAATTCGAGGCTGGTCTATTTTAAAGAAATACTTAGTATATAGATTGCCAATCTCAGCAAATTGTACTAAATTTTCCACACTGCATTCCGCATTAGCTCCCACGTCCAGCAGCAGTTCTACCCCTTGGATCGTCGGGAAAAGGGTTGCTATCGCTGGACGTAGAAAATTCTTTAATCTGCCATAAATAAATAGTGAAGCTGACATCACTGCCCCAGTATTACCTGCTGATACTGATACCTGCACTTTTTTATCATGGCAGTCCTGGATCAACCTTACCAGGGATGAATCCTTTTTCTGACGCATGATCTTAGATGGAGAATCTGACATTATTACTCTTTCGCTGCAGTGAATTATCTCTAAACGTGATTTGTCAAAAAAATATTTTTCAAGCTCTTTGCTTAAAATCGCCTGGTCACCATAGAGAAGAATCTTTTCACAAATCTCCTCCTTTAGTGCAATAATTGCACCTTCCACTTCTGGGTAAGGTGCATTATCACTGCCAAAGGCATCCAACCCTACGGTTATTTTATTGCCTTGCATACCTGATTACTCAGGAAAACTTATTCCTTCTCCATCTTAAGGACTTCGCGACCATTATAAAATCCGCACTTTTTGCAGATGTTATGAGGACGCATCGGTTCTCCGCAATTTGAGCAGGTACTTACTGCCGGCGCTACTGCCTTGTAATGTGTCCGCCTTTTATCGCGGCGTGACTTCGACGTCTTACGTTTTGGTACTGCCATCATCACTCCTTTATCTATATATTACACTTTATCTTAATAACTGCTTAAGAAAAATCAAATAATTTCTCCTCCTCCCTCATGTCAAGCAGATAAATATTTAAACCATCCAAAACCTTGCGAATGGTGTTTACACCTCCGCAATGGTTGATCATAAAATCCAAACTTATAAATCACAAAAATTCAACTTCTCAGGCAATTTTAATACTTATAAAACCCATGACACACTATATTACCACCGTACTATTATAAATCTTTTCCGATCTTGTAACTGCATTTTTCGCTATCTATCACCAGTTTTCTTGCCTTAACTGATGTTATTCATTGCTAATAATCAATTTAAGATATTTCCACGTCTCAAAATAAACTCCCAGTACACTCTCTGTGGGTTCCCTGTGGCTTTCCTGATCACTTTTCTCACTTATGGATTTATCA
This sequence comes from Candidatus Stygibacter australis, assembly GCA_030765845.1. Classification (NCBI taxonomy): domain Bacteria; kingdom Pseudomonadati; phylum Candidatus Cloacimonadota; class Cloacimonadia (SeqCode); order Cloacimonadales (SeqCode); genus Candidatus Stygibacter; species Candidatus Stygibacter australis. The sequence continues at coordinate 2,156 of JAVCDJ010000067.1, read as the reverse complement.
TATAACTATTGTTTCATTAACTTTGTCGCGTCTGACTTTTCGATTATTATAATAAAATTGGGCTGCCTTCTTTGACAGCCCAATGTATATTTATCCCTTTATCTCCTGTACTCGTTTTCTGGTCTTCTTGCTGCCCAGATATTCTACTACGATATAAATCACCGGTATAACTACCAGTGTCAGAATTGTAGTGGTAAAAAGTCCTCCAATTACTGAACGTGCCAGGGGTGCCCACATTTCTGCACCTGAACCAATTTCCAGTGCCAGAGGTATCATCCCGAAAATTGTTGTAAAAGCGGTCATCAATACTGGTCGCATTCTTGCCTTACCAGCCTTTTCCACAGCTTCAAACACTCCTAATCCCCTCTCTCGAAGCTGATTAATGTAATCCACCAGCACTATTCCGTTATTTACTGCTATTCCCACCAGCATCACCACTCCCACCAGCGACATAATACTCAATTTAGTACCTGTTAAGAACAGGATCAAAAATACTCCGATTAGTGAAAGAGGAATAGTAAAGAAAATTATAAAGGGATCGATCAGCGATTCAAATTGTGAAGCCATAACCATATACACAAGTAAAACTGCTACAGCAAAAGCTATCATCAGCCAGAAATTAGATTCCTGCTGATCCTCTGCCTGTCCACCTATCAATACGGTAAATTCATTAGGAATTGGAGTATCCTTTAATATTTCATTAATATAACGTGTTGCCTTATTCAAATCCAGTTTCCTGTCCAGATTGCAATTAACGCTGACAAACCGTTCCTGATTCTCCCTGCTGATAGTAGGTGGTGATATAGTCTCTTCTATTGTACCCAATTGTCGCAAAGGAATATTAGCACCTGTCATTGTAGGGATCATCAATTGTTCCAATGCTTCTCGATCATTGCGATAACGCTTATCAAGCCGAACAAAGATATTATATTCATCTCCTTCTTCTCGATAACGCTGAGCAGTAACTCCCTGAATAGAATATGAAATTATACTCGCCACCTGCATGGCAGATAATCCATATTCATTCATCACATCCTGCCTGAGATTTACTTCCAATTGGGGAGATTGCTCTTTGATGCTCTTCTCAACATCCACAAATCCCTTCACTTTCTGCATTTTCTGAAATATCTGATCTGCCAGCTCTTCACCTTTTGTAAGATCATTTCCGATCAGTTTCACCTCGATCGCCTTCTCATTGCCCATCATACCACCCTGGGTTATCCGATAGGTGATTCCGGCAATTTTATCAAAATCCTCTCTGATCGTCTCTTCAATCTCCTTCTGGCTTCGCTCCCTGAGGCTTTCATCTTTCAATTTCAAATGTATTTCCATATTATTGGGCGTGGAATCAAATGCCATTAAGCCTTCCTGTGATCCAAACCTCAAATAAGATGATTCTATCTCTGGTACAGCATCCCGCATAGCTGTTTCCACCTGTAAAGCCAATTGTTCCATCTCCTCATATGGTGTCCCTCGTCTTGCTTCCACATAGATCTGGATATGACCCTGATCTGTCTCAGGCATGAATTCTCCACCTATAACCGGGATCAAAGCCAGCGAACCTATGAACAGTAAGAATACTGACACGAGTACCTTCCGCTTATTATTGATTGCCCAATGCAGCACTTTAGCATAATTAATTTCCAGCCAGTTAAAAAATCTATTAAGGACTTTCACCAGTTTACTCTGCTTCCTGGCATCCTCTTGAGCCTGAGTACGGATCAAACGTGATGACAGCATGGGTACTAAAGTGAGCGCGACTATCAGTGATACTGCCAGCGAGCAGGTAATGGTTATCACCATATCTCCAAATATCTGACCCGTTATCCCTGGCACAAACAATACTGGTACAAATACAAATATGGTAGTTATTGTTGATGCCACAATGGCATTTGTAACTTCATGAGCACCCTTGCTGGCTGCTTCGGCTTTGGAATAACCTTCTTCTCGATGTCGATATATATTCTCCAGTACTACCACTGAATTATCCACCAGCATTCCTATCGCCAGAGCAAGTCCTGCCATGGAGATAATATTCAAGGTAAGACCATTTACATATAATACTGCAAATGTGAATATCACTGATACCGGCATGGATATTGCCATTATCGCACTGCCACGTATATTCCTCAAAAATATGAAAATAACCACACAAC
>JAVCDJ010000066.1 GCA_030765845.1 Candidatus Stygibacter australis | reverse complement strand
GAACCTCCACGAATACCGTAACCTCCATTATTAGTTACAATGTTATCAATATAATCTCCCGAACCTCCAAAGATACCGTCTCCACCATTATCATTTACTGTGTTATTAGTAAAATTGCCATTACCCCCACAATAGATGCCATAAAGCCCATTTTCATTTACTGTGTTATCAAGATAATCTCCAGAATAACCACGAATACCGAAACCTCCATTATTAGTTACAATGTTATTAGTATAAACTCCAGAAGAACCATGAATACCGTATCCTCCATTATAGGTAATTATGTTAGCATCAAAGACCGCATTAGATGTCAAAGAATGTATTCCATTAAAATTGGTACCGGTGGTACCGGTTATCGAATTGTTTATAAATATCTTACCTCCATTTATGCCAGTAGTAAAATTAGTGTTATTCCAATTTGAAATAGCTGTGTTTATTATACATGAATTACTTCCTTGAGATATCCCATTAAGTGTATTTTCGATATTACAGCTATTAATATACATATCCGCAGTAGTCACTAAGGGGGTATTGCAATTATTAAAATTCACGAACTGCATCGTATTACCCGAAATATATTGATAATTCTCATCAATCAACAACGAATCTCTATCAAAAGTAACATATATGTATTCAATACCATGCCATCTACCTGATGTCTCAGAATATCCATCAATATTTACTAGATCATCTACTGTCCCATATATAAAGAGATTACCGCCAATTTCTAATTTTACTCCGCTATTGAATTTAAGTGTTACTCCCGATTCAATGGTCAAATCCTTGTTAAAAGCCGTGTGAGGTTCGGTAGATAACCAATAAGGTGAATTTTCGCTTATAAGAGTTCTATTATCAGCTATCAAACCATCTATCATGGGAAATTGCTGTTCTGTTTGATAAACAGTCGTCAGCATCCAGTATGTCCCATTATAATTAGACCATATCTCATTGCCCAGATGATCAGTTGCCTTCACTTTCCAGAAATAGGTAGTCCCTAATTCCAGATCTCGAGAAGGATATAAATATGTATTTTGTGTTTCATATATTACCGTTTGCTCTGCTGTAAATATTGGAGATTTCGATATGTAAACTTCATAAATCGGCAATAAATTTCTGCTTGAAAGAGCTGATGTCCATTCTAATCTTGGAAATATATCGATATCAACGGAATAACTGGAAGGTGATAATAAAGTAAACTCGCTGAATATAAAGGTTGCTATTAAATCGTTCTTTGTTACTGTCTCCGTATATGTATTATCTTCATCAGAAACAGTTAATGATACAGTGTAAGTTCCTGTTTCTGTATAAGTATAAACAGGATTCTGCTCATAACTATCAATATTACCATCATTATCAAAATCCCATTGCCAGTTTGTAACATCTAAACGGGATAAATCGGTAAATTGTACTTCCAAAGGTATTGTACCTGTTGCGTGATCTAAAGTAAAATCCGTAATAGAATGAATATTTTGCTCGTAATGATATATCTTACCGTAAATCTCCCCAATTAACATATCCAATAAACCATTCCCATTAAGATCGGTAAAAGTTGGTTTCGAAAACTGCCCTACATTAATTGAATTGAAGTTCTCTGTAACTAAAACAAATGAAGTAGAGTTTTCGGCATTCTGCACGTAATGATAAATATTTCCATACCTTTCACCTATAAGCATATCTAATCGACCATCCCCATCAAGATCAGTAAAAGTTGGTACTGAATAACTCCCAACATCAATTGAATTGAAATTCTCTGTAACTAAAACAAATGAAGTAGAGTTTTCGGCAATCTGCTCGTAATGATTAATTTTTCCGTCACCTTCTCCAATAATCATATCCAGTAAACTATCCCCATCAAGATCGGTAAAAGTTGGTTCTGAATAATCCCCAACAGCAATTGAATTGAAGTTTTCTGTAACTAAATTAAATGAAGTTGAGTTTTCTGCAATTTGCTCGTAATGATATATATTCCCAACCAGTTCACCAATTAACATATCCAGCAAACCATCCCCATCAAGATCGGTAAAACTTGGTGCTGAAAGTAACCCAACATCAATTGAATTGAAGTTTTCTGTAACTAAATTAAATGAAGTTGAGTTTTCTGCAATTTGCTCGCAATGATATATATATCCATCTTGTTTTCCAATTAACATATCCAGCAAACCATCCCCATCAAGATCAGTAAAAGTTGGTCCTGAATACTCCCCGACATCAATTGAATTGAAGTTTTCTGTTATTAATGAAAATTCCGGCAATTCAATTATATCTGTTTTTGTGCTGGCACCATAATTATTTGTTACCGTTAATGAAACAGTATGTTCACCATAAAAAAGATAGCTAAAAGAAGGATTATTCTCATAACTGTCAATAATCCCATCATTATCAAAATCCCATTCGCAAGTCCATGTTTCATTTATATAGCTATGGGATAAATCGGTGAATTGTACTTCTATAGGTACCTGTTCGGACATAAGGTTGTAAGAGAAATCTGATACAATAAATGCAAATTCATAATGATTGATATTTCCATTATATTCCCCGATTAGCATATCCAGCAAACCGTCTCCATCAAGATCAGTAAAAGTTGGTTTTGAATTCTCCCCGACATCAATTAAATTGAAGTTTTCTGTTACTAAACTAAATGAAGTTGAGTTTTCTGAATTTTGCTCATAATGATTAATACTTCCATCCCATTCCCCGATCAGCATATCCAGTAAACCATCCCCGTCAAGGTCAATAAAGCTTGGGGCTGAATTGCTGCCAACATGAATTGAATTGAAGTTTTCTGTAACTAAATGAAATGAGGCAGAATTTATTCCATTTTGCTCGTAATGATATATATTACCATTATTTTCTCCTATTAGCATATCCAGTAATCCATCCCCGTCAAGGTCAATAAAGCTTGGGGCTGAATTATACCCAACATCAATTGAATTGAAGTTTTCTGTAACTAAATGAAATGAGGCAGAATTTATTCCATTTTGCTCGTAATGATTTATATTACCAGCACTTTCTCCGATCAATATATCTAGCAAACCATCCCCATCAAGGTCAGTTAATGATGGTGCTGAACCACTCCCGACATCAATTGAATTGAAGTTTTCTGTTACTAAGCTAAATGAAGTTGAGTTTTCTGAATTTTGCTCGTAACGATTTATATGACCAGAATCTTCTCCTATTAACATATCCAGTAATCCATCACCATCAAGATCAGTATAACTTGGGGCTGAACTATACTCAACATCAATTGAATTGAAGCTTTCTGAAACAAGTTCAAAAGTATTCTGAGCAAAAGCAAATAACGAAAAAACCAGTAAAACAGAAATAATTAAAGTCTTTTCCATATCGTCTCCATTAAGTTATATCATCCAAATCAAATAAGTTATATTACCAGCTACAATGCTTACATTTATTAAGTTTATATTCACCGAGAAAATCACCAGTTATTAAATCATAAATCGGGATTTTTGTGCCATCATTGAAGTAGTGAATAGGAATAATTCCAATATTTGTAATACCAATATAATTTTCTAAATTTGCAATATGCAAATTATGTGAATCATAAAAGTTTTCATCTACTTTATGCAATTCTTCTGTTTCTGGGTTTAAGATATAATCGAAACCAATTTCTTTGAATTCTTTAAAAATTATAAGATTCTTTAAAATTTTCCCATTAATTCTCATTTGTTCTGTCATAGTTAAATCTCCTTAACGTTTATGAAACAAACTAAAATACTCCAATTTATAATGTCAATCTTTTACATGTTGCCAGTTTTTCTTAATACTATTCTGATTTTGAAATCATTATTTTTACATGTAATTGACGCTATCTACAATTTATAGGAGTTTTTCAGAATTATTCTCCTTTTTCTAAAATACTAAGGATTTCTTTTTTCCACCAATTTCCCTTTTCTTTAATAGGAACTCGTTTACCCATTCCTATCTGCTGAGCAAGAGCACCAAGTTCTTCTGCATCCTTGGGTTTCCACCCTTTTTGTTCTGCCCATAATGTAATTTCATTAGCTAGGAGTATTTCACCATTATCATGAAGCTTAACAAATAAATCTTTTGTGGGATTCATATCATCTGGATTTGCAAGACCTGTTGAAAGATTTACCCTTCTTGTTATAGCCTTCAGCGAGTTTTCTAGTAATTTAGTCATAAGTTTACCTCCTTTTATAGAGAAGATTGCATTACCTTTCTCTTTGACGTTATTATATAGCTATAAAGTACTTTCTGTCAAGAAATATTTTATAAAATCTAAATCTCATAAGTGAGACTGTTCTTTGTAATTGATTTATCCCTTTCAGGGAATATGTCTATTTCACAAAAATTGAAAACATGCAATGATATCAATTACTGCATTGAATAGTCTCTGAGATGATGACTTAATCTAGTCCCTACTTCTCATGGAACTCATCATATTTCCCCGATCGTTTATTCTAACCAATTATATCTTAAATCTCGTAACTGCTCAAATTCATCTGCTGTCATGCAGAAAATCCCCTCCCCACCGCTTATTCTATATTATACAATAACTTACATTACTCCCATAACTCTATCTTCACCCCCTGGACCCTCCCTGTGGGTTCCCTGTGGCTTTAATTAGCAAACAATTAAGTTAGAGATTCAATCTATAACAATAGTAATATAAAGTGAAATAGAATATATTTTTTAAATTAAATAAAAAAGAACCTTGCTTATTTAAAAGCAAGGTTCTTTTGATAGATACAATTATCAGTTATACCTTATTTCATTAATAATATTTTGGCTGTTTTATTGAGTTTACCATTAACAGAAATTCTCACCAGATATACACCAGAAGGCTGAATATTATCAGATTTATCTCTGCCCATCCAATTGATCTGATGTGCTCCACTTGCAAAATTACCGCGGCAAAGAGTTTGAATAAGCCGTCCCCTGATATCATAAACGCCAATTTCCACAAGTGCTGCTTCTGAAAGCTGATAGGCGATAGTGACTTCTGGATTAAAGGGATTAGGATAGACTGATTTCAGAGTGCAAATCTGAACTGGTGAAGCATTATCTTCTGTTGTACCGGTAACTATTTTTTCAATGGGATTAGATAGTGCAGCTTCGGAATTGATCCCGCTTGTGTAATGAGCGATCACGGCATATTGCCAGATATTGGCTGGTAATTCTGCCCATCCCTCATCAATATATTCATTTTCCAAGGTGTCTTCAATCATTAAATCCCAGAGTTCAGGATTTCCGCTGAAGCATTCCAGGAAACGATAAACACTGTAACTTTCCAGCATTCTCAAGTCTGGAGCATCCCAACTAACCGTAACTTCCTCATATTGCACTGTTTCTTCTGCTGTAACATTTTCGACGGGGTAGGGGGTTTCCATCAAGATGATCGTACCCAGATCAATATCATCCAGACTCACCATAATTTCGTCACTATACAGATCATAGCCATCTTTGGATATTTCCAGATCATAATTAGCATTATAATCTACTTCCTCAAAAATAAAATCACCATTCTCATCAGTTTCTGTTTCATAATCAGTATTTCCGGCAAGTGTTACCAGACAGTCCGGCAGGCCGGTTTCAGGAGAATCATTGCCGACCACATGTCCCTGGACGATCACAATTTCATCTGGAGCAGCAATCCAGGCAGCTCCGCCTGTGGAATGATATGTGGGATAGGGATTAGGGAATTCCACCCATTCACCGCCAGCACCTTGAGCGATGTCATAAGCAAAATAGGGAATCCCGTCATCTCCGCGGGTTGCTGTCAGGAATACGGTATTATCGCCCACTGCCATCCCGCGTCCCTGTCCATTAGTAGCGGGAATACTCCCGGCAAGCTGGATCATTTCACCACTGTCTATATTAATGGAATACAGCCCTGAAGCACCATATTCAGTATAGCCATAAAAAAGATCATCATCAGGATTATAATCAAGCGCAAAAAAGCGGAAAGCTCCCACATCCAGTGCCAGTTCTGTAGCACCAGTATCTGTATCAATGCTGTAGATCCCGCGGGGAGTGGCATAATTAGAATAACCCCACAGCGTATCTCTACCATAGGCAAGGGCACTCATGTCATTCACTATAGTGCATATCTGCTGGGGATCAAGGATTAGGCTTGCCTGATAGAGATGAGTGGTAAATGCTCCTTCGCAGAGATATATCCTGCCATCAGGTGTTGCTGCTGCCCCACTCACATCCATAGAGAAAAGACTGCTCCATTCTATCTCAGGAAATCCTTCCATATCACTTTGATAAGTAACTGGTGATGAGCCTTCCAACCCAACAAATAGAGTACCTTCTGCACATAAAAAAACAATAGAGAAAAGAATTATTATAAACATCAAAGCTCTCATATTACCTCCACTTTATTACTTCAATTCAGAGTATTTTTATATGTTGAACTATAAATTCACTTTATGAGGTGTCAAGTGATTCAACTGTCCACTCAGTTTATTTTAGTTTCTGCTTGCCTCAAAGTCTATTATCTTATTTATGGAAATAAAAAATAGAGGGCTTATGGAAATATGAGAATTCTTCATTTACTGGCACAAAGACCTGGTCTCACTGGCAGTGGAGTATATCTGCAGTCAATAGTAAGACTGGCAGATGCTGAAGGGCATCAGCAGGCCGTGATATGTGGAATCCCGGCTGGAGAGGTGATAAGTTTTGATGCAAAATATCAGCCTGAGCAATATGCCGTATTTTTTGAAACCACTGAATTACCTTTCCCAGTTACGGGTATGAGCAATGTGATGCCCTATAAAAGCACGCGTTATAATCAGTTAAAAGGTAAAATGCTCCAGCAGTGGAAAACTGCATTTACCCAGCAGATAACCAAAGCTATCGAAGAGTTTCAGCCGGATATTATCCTGAGTCACCATCTTTGGCTGCTCTCAGCTCTTGCTTTGCAGATTACTTCTGATATTCCCATATATTTGATCAATCATGGCACTGCACTCAGGCAAACAAAATTCTGTCCCCACCTCGCTGCTGAGATCGTGCCACATTTGCAAAGAGCTGATCTGGTGTATGCCCTGAATGAAACACAAAGGGATAAACTCATCAAAGAATTCCAGCTTGATCCTGAGAAAATAAAAATTACTGGTAATGGCTATAATGAAGCCGTTTTCTATTTTGAGAAGCGACAGCCAAATAAAATTAAGAAACTGGTTTATGCAGGAAAAATTGCTTATGCCAAAGGAATCCGTGAATTACTATTTTCTTTGAATTCCATATCCGCTTCCGAAGTAAAATTTGAGCTGACGCTATGCGGCTCTGGTGCTGGTAATGAACTGCAGGAAATAAAGTCTTTAGCTGAAAAGTGTACTTTTCCGATCACATTTACGGGTAATCTTACTCAGCCTGAATTGGCAGATATCTTCCGAGCTTCAGATATTTTTATCCTGCCTTCATACTATGAAGGATTACCGCTTGTGTTGATTGAAGCTCTTGCCTGTGGATTGCAGGTGATAGTAAATGACCTTGCAGGACTCAAAGAATGGCTGGAGAAAGCGATCAGCAATTCAAAGATGATAGATTTTGTTACTCCTCCCGAGCTGAATGATGTTTATGAGCCCCTCCCTGCAGAAATACCCGCCTATTGCCTGAGATTAAAGGAGGCCATACATCATAGTCTGAAACTTAAATCCCAGGAATATGACCTTTGCAATGATATCAGAAATTTCTCCTGGATAGAAGTATATAACAGAATAAAACAATACTGGTAAACGAATTTTAGTATTTAAATCTGCTTCTGTTTCTTCTGGCAGTTATAGTACATGAGCAGCATTAATCCAAGGATGAATAGCGGTATTGTGATCGCAAATAAGGCAAAGGGATTATCCGTGAATGCTCCAAAAAATACTCCTGCTGCTAGGGCAAAAATTATCAGTATAATACTGCCGATCAATTCAGATTTCCAGACTATCCAGTTGATAATAAAAAGCAGCAGCCAGGGCAAGGCATTAGGAGAATTCTTGATAACACCCTTGAACCCACCACCATAACCTTCTGAACCTGAAAGCAGAGCAAATATAAATATCAGGATCGTGAACACCAGTAGAAACCAGCGCGTGAAATTCCGGCAAAACAAAGTAATCTTCTGACATCGTAACTCTTCCATAATAACTCCTGAACAAGAAGTTGGTTTTTATTGCATTTATGTCAAGGGAGAAGGGGAAAGTGAATGCAAAGCGTGAATCGTTAAGAAGAAAAATGACCCGAAAAGTAACTTTTAATCAGAAAAAAATCATCATTTACCAAAACATTTTCAGGCGCGTAAGTGTAGAACACCCGGAACAACAAAGCACTATCTAACAAAAAAATGTCACTATGTGCTTTGTTGTTCCACTTCTAAGTCGGCTGTTGACATCTTTGATGAGCAAAAGATTGTGAAATAATAAGATATATCTTGGGAGGTGAAGTTTACATAATATTTTCAGGTTTTGGGGATAAAAGGTTCATAAAACGATTCTGATTGGGGTAAACGTATGATGATGAGAAGATGTGAGAGAGTATTTTATTATTTTCAATGGACAGGATGGAGGGAGTGGACAGGATGGACATGATGAATTTACTTGACAGGGATAGAAGGAAATATGATATTTAAATCAGGTTTAGGAGCGCTTAAGAGTGAAGATCAAATTAGGAGTTATTATGAAAGTACGAATCAGTAATTTACAGTTTTTAGTAATTTTGGTATTTTTATTTTCAGGTTCAATGTTAGCAGGAGCAGAAAGGATAGTGGTTGACTGGGAATGGGATACAGCTCCCATAGAAATGGTTGAGCATAATAGAGCAGATTTTCAGGGTGAGCATCAGGCTCCGATAGCTGTAAGTGGCGTTGAAGATGACAGGATTTATTTAATTCAACGTATTTTTAGTACCGAGGGTAATTTATATACTGCGAGTATTTCTTCTGAAGGAGAAATTGTGGAAGAGATTGCTGATTATCCCGGTATATCAGCGGCTTTAATTCAAGAGCCATTAACAGGTAATTATCTGGGTGTTTTTACTGCTTCTGATGGGATGGACTATGAGAATAATCTATTTTATAATCAGTATGCCCAAAGTGGAATACCCTTAAGCTGGATACATCCTGCCATAGTTGTAATTGATGAAGATACTCCAACATTTACAGATAATGATACTTTCAGATTTCCGCAATTAGTGATAGGAGCATCACCAGAAGGAGCATCATATCGTCGGTTGTATTATATTGCCAGAAATATGGAATGTTCGGACGGTGAGATGGCATTGCCAAGTGAAAATGCTGTCATTGCTTATCTGGATTATAATGCTGAGGATATGCTGGCAGGAGAGTTTGAAGATTGGACTTACATTTCTATACCAACTCTTGATGGCTGGAACCAGGAAGTGCCGGAGTGGGGTTATCCGCATTATAGTATTACAGCGGTTGATAATTATCTTGTATGTATGGGGAGTGTAAGATTGGATGAGCAGGCATTCGGTGATATGTTTTGTCTGGTAAATGATAATTACGGTGAGGGAGACTGGGAAGTATATCAATCTGACTGGGCTTTTGATATAACAGAGGAAGCTGGAGAAGTGCTGCCGGCAACAATGCGGGTTTATCAGATAGAATTTTTAAGTGATAAGTTCAATATGCTGCCAGTGAACCGAGATGGAGAGCAATTGGTTTGCTGGGCTGGGAATATGGGAATAGTGTTTGATTTGGTTAATCATATTGGCTGGTATGATCCAGTAAATCAGATGGTATATCCCAAATTATTCAATTTTAATCTTACTACCGAGGAATTTGGTTTTACAGATATTTATCCTGCTGGAGCAGCGGCTAATGATGATAATCCGATGCTGCCGTGGGACTTGGATGAGGATGGGGAAGTTGATGAGTATGATCCGGGAAATAATCCGATGTGGGTGCATGGCTGGCCAATATTCTATCCAGGGATGGAAAGTGCTTTTTATACCAATGAGAATTTTATTGCTTCAAATAGTGATGAAGGCTGGCTGGCTTATGTTTGGGTGGATGGGACTAATGCCCAAAGATTCTATTATGGTGATGAAAATTATGAGGAATGGGCGGAATATTCGGAGATAGCGATTTGCGTATCCGGTGATAATGGTATTACCTGGAGTGAACCGGTATTTTTAAATGGTAATCCCAATAGCGAGAATTTCGTTGCAGAGCTTGAGGACAAAACTCTCTGTATTGTATATCCGGCAGAACGGATAACTGATGCTGGTGATGGCACTGGTATTCTGCATCTGAGTATAATTGGTGATAGTGATATGGAAATGTTTAACTGGAGTGATGCTATTACATATTATGCCAGTCTGGCAATAGATTTTGAGTCAGTTAGTGAGGTGAGTGCAGAAGAAATAAGCTCGGGAATTGGAAAAATAACTAACTATCCCAATCCTTTTAATCCTGAAACTAAGATCATTTATGAAGTGGCAGCTACCGGGGATGTGAATCTGAGTATTTATAATATCAGAGGGCAGAAGATCACTGAACTGGTTAATGAGCATAAAGCTGAAGGCGAATATGAGGTGAACTGGCGAGCAGATGATGTACCCAGTGGAGTCTATTTTGTGAGAATGAAAAGTGCAGGTTGGCAAGGAGTGCATAAGCTGGTATTGATGAAGTAGGAGGAAGAATTTTTTATGGACGAAATGGACATGATGGACTGAATGGACATTGTGTGAAAGGTCTATTTTGTCCATTTAGTCCATTGGGTCTATGAGGTAATGAATTTTGGGATTGGGGCAGTGAGTGGAATTATAACAATTGTAAAAGAGAACGAAATCAAAGAAAAATAACTTGCTATCTGAGAAAGAGTGTGAATTTTGGTTACAAAACAGAGAAAATCTATAAGGGGAGTAACTATGGGATTGAAAACGTTCCCTGGTGGGGTACATTCCCACGATAACAAGGAATATTCCCGTTCAGCAGCAATCGAGCCAATGCCAATTCCAGCAAAGGTTTATGTGCATTTATCACAGCACATAGGTGCGCCGGCAAAAGCGATTGTTAAGCCAGGTGATGAAGTACTGGCTGGTCAAAAGATCGCCGAAGCGGGGGGATTTGTATCAATACCAATGCATGCACCGATTTCAGGCAAGGTAACCAAAATTGCTTCATATCCACATCCAGCGGGAACTACCGGGACAGCAATTGAGATTACTGGTGATGGTGAAGACAAATGGGTGGAGCTTACAGATGATTCGGGTTATGGTTGTCTGGAGGTGGATGAGATGAAGAAGCGGATATCAGAAGCTGGTATTTGCGGAATGGGCGGCGCAGGCTTTCCCACTCATGTGAAGCTTTCACCACCGGCAGATAAGCCGATTGACACAGTAATCCTGAATGGAGTGGAATGCGAGCCTTATTTAACGGCAGATTACCGTTTAATGCTTGAGCAGCCGGAAGCGATTCTGGAAGGCTTGAAACTGATCATGAAGATAGTGGGAGCCAAACAGGGTGTTATTGGTATCGAAGCTAATAAGCCTGATTGCATCAAGTTATTAAGAAATCTGACAGCAGATGATGCCGCAATTCGGATTGATGCTTTAAAATTAAAGTATCCGCAGGGAGCAGAGAAGCAATTGATCTATGCCTGCACAAAGCGTAAAGTGCCCAATAAGGGTGGATTACCTATGGCAGTGGGCGTAGTGGTTCAGAATGTGGGTACAGCAATTGCAGTATATGAAGCTATCCGTTATCAGAAACCATTGATCAAAAGAGTGATCACAGTATCTGGGAAGATCGTGAAGAATCCCAAAAATATCAAGGCAAGGATCGGAACTTTATATAGTGAATTGCTTGATTTTTGCGGGGGGACAACAGAGGATATATCTAAGATAATATCAGGTGGCCCCATGATGGGATTTGCGATATCAGATCTGGATACTCCGATGGTCAAGGGCAGTTCAGGACTGCTTTTATTCAATAAAAAAGAAGCTGCAAAGGATGCGGAGCATACTTGTGTACGTTGTGGATTATGCGTGGAAGTGTGTCCAATGAATCTGATACCAAGTCTGATCGTTAAAAATGCCAAGTATCAGGACTGGGATCTGGTGGAAAAATATGGAGTGATGGACTGCATGAAATGCGGTTCTTGTTCATTTATATGTCCAGCACAGATCAAACTGATACAATGGATAGATATAGGCAAGCTGGAAGTGGGTAAGCGAATGCGAGCCCGTACTCAACTTGGAAAGGCTTAGGGGAGGAAAAACAGAAAATGATTAATAATTTAAAAGTTTCAGCAGCTCCTCATTTGAAGGCAAGGAATATGACTGTGAGTGCCATTATGTGGCAGGTGGTTTTGGCAATGGTGCCGGCGATGCTGGCAGCGATATTCTTTTTTGGGATCAGATCACTGGCTCTTACGGCTTATGCTGTAGTGGCAGCGGTTCTCACAGAGTATATAATTCAGAAACTCCGCGGAGTGCCAGTAACAATATCAGATGGCTCAGCAGTAGTTACAGGAATATTATTGGCATTTAATATCAATGTGGCAAGTCCCTGGTGGCTGCCAGTTATCGGCAGCGTGTTTGCTATCGCAATAGGCAAGCAGGTGTTTGGCGGATTAGGTCATAATTTATTTAATCCAGCTTTACTGGGAAGAGCTTTTCTGCTGGCAAGCTGGCCCTCACTGGTAACAGCGCATTGGACCAAGACCCAGCCGGCATTTTCCATGATGTTCAAGAGCATTAATGGGTTGAATTTGAGCAGTTTGCAGAATGTGCCGGAAGCGATTACATCAGCAACACCTTTGGCAGCAGTGAAATCAGTACGTGAGCTGGCAGAGACAAATCCTGATCTTGCTCAGCAGGTGATGGACAGGATGGCAAGTCTGGATACAATATCACAGCTTTTTATTGGTAATATTGGCGGGGTTATCGGAGAAGTATCAGCCCTGGCACTTCTTATCGGGGCAGCGTATATGGCGTTCCGTTATATAATCAGCTGGCGGATACCAATGAGTTATATATTAACCGTATTTTTACTGACCTTTGCCTTTGGCGGACTGGGTGGATTGTTCTCAGCAAGTATATTATTACCATTTTATCATATATTTTCCGGTGGTTTAATATTGGGAGCATTCTTTATGGCAACGGATATGGTGACATCTCCAGTTACGAAAAGAGGGATGCTGATATTTGGAATAGGAGCGGGAGTATTAACGGCAGTTATCCGTCTTTGGGGAGGTTATCCCGAAGGAGTATCCTATTCGATATTACTAATGAACTGCTGCGTGCCACTGATAGATAGATGGACAGCACCCAAGCCATTTGGGGAGGTGCGCAAATGAAATATTTTATCAAATTAGGATTAGTATTATTATTGATAACAGCCATTGCGAGCGGGATATTAGCTTATGTGAATGGTATAACAGCAGATAAGATCAAGGGAAATAAAGTCCTTGCTGAGCAAGAAGCACGTAAAGAAGTTCTGAGTGATGCCAGCAGGTTTGAGCAGCGTACAGTGACCTTGCCGGCAGTAGCAGAAGAGCCTAATCCCTTAAAGAATAAGGCAGAGGAAGGTCCTAGGCAGTTTATGTATTATCTGGGATATGATAAAGATGATCAGTTGTCTGGTTATACTTTTGTAGCCAGTTTATATGGATATTCCAGTGAAGTGAAAACAATGGTGGGAGTGAATCTTGATATGACCATTTCCAAAATAAAAGTTATCGAACAGTCAGAGACACCCGGTTTGGGTGCCAATGCCTCCACCGCAGAATTTCAGGGCAGGTTTCTGAGTATGAATCAGGAGCAGCTTAAGGTAGATAAAGATGGTGGAGCAATTAAATCACTTACGGGTGCAACCATTACTTCTCGAGCCGTGACAAATTCCATAGCGGATGGTATGAAAATACTTGCTGATGCAGTAAGCGGGGAGGATAAATAATGAATTTATGGAAAGAATTTACTAAAGGATTCATTAAAGAGAACCCTGTTTTTATCATGGCTTTGGGTTTGTGCCCCACGCTGGCAGTTACTTCATCAGTGGAAAATGCAATTGGCATGGGACTGGCAGCCACGTTTGTGCTTACATGTTCAAATATTATCATCTCTCTGGTGAAGGATTTAATACCCAGTAAGATCAGAATACCCTGCTTCATTGTAGTAATAGCATCATTTGTGACAATTGTGGATCTGGTGATGAATGCATACACACCGGAAATTCATAAAGAGTCTGGGTTTATTTATTCCTTGATAGTGGTAAATTGCATAATTCTTGGCAGAGCAGAAGCATTTGCCAGTAAGAATAAAGTGTTGCCTTCCATTCTGGATGGACTGGGTATGGGCTTAGGCTTCACTCTTGCATTGGTAGTGATCGGCTCCATTAGAGAAGTATTGGGAGCAGGTCAATGGCTGGGTATGAATGTGATGCCCATGGCATATATAAAAAGTCCTATGCTGGTAGCAATACTGGCACCTGGTGCATTTATTATCATGGGACTCCTGATGGGTCTGATCAAATTAGTGAATAAAGGCAAATAGGGGGTAACAGATGTCATTTATAACACAAATATTTACACTGGCGGTATTTGCCATATTCGTTAATAACTTTGTATTATCAAAGTTCTTAGGTTTGTGCCCATATATTGGAGTATCCAAAAAGATAGATTCTGCTGTAGGTATGGGAATGGCAGTTATCTTCGTGATGACCATGGCTTCAACCTTTACCTGGTTGATCCAGGAATATTTATTAGTTCCCAATCATCTGGAATATTTACAGACAATCGCCTTTATATTAACTATTGCCTCACTGGTGCAGTTAGTGGAAATGGTGATCCAGAAAACAGCTCCTTCGCTTTATAAAGCGTTGGGAGTATTTTTGCCATTGATCACCACCAATTGTGCAGTGCTGGGAGTTTCCATTCTTAATATTCAGGAAAATTATAATTTTCTGGGAGCGATATTGAATGGTTTATTTTCCGGACTGGGTTTCACCCTTGTACTTGTATTGATGGCAGGATTACGGGAAAGACTGGAAAAATCAGAGGTTCCGGAAGCGATGAAGGGAATGCCAATTGCCTTTGTGATCGCCGGATGTATGGCACTTGCCTTTCTGGGATTTTCAGGACTTAATTTCTAAGCGGGGGAAATAATGATATATGCAATAATAATTTTGGGAGCTTTGGGATTGATCTATGGATTGGGACTGGCATTTGCCTCCAAGAAATTTCATGTGGAAGTTGACCCTAAGATAGAAGCGATAATAGAAGCGTTACCTAGTGCAAATTGTGGCGCCTGTGGCTACCCGGGATGTGCTGGCTATGCAGAAGCAATCGTGATGAATGATGAAGAGCTGAATAAATGTGCACCTGGTGGAGCTGCAGTAGTAGAAGAAATTGCCACGATCATGGGTAAGGAAGCCTCAGCAGCTGAACGCAAGGTTGCTGTGATCAAGTGCCAGAGTGGTGGAGCAAATAATACCTTTTTCAGATATGAATATCAGGGTGTGACTACCTGTAAAGCAGCAGTGATGATCAATAATGGTCCAAATCTTTGTTCCTGGGGCTGTGTATTTCAAAATGACTGCATTACAGCCTGTCAATTTGATGCTATCTCTCTTGATGAAAACGAGATGCGTATTGTTGATAAAGAAAAGTGTACTGGCTGTGGAGCTTGCGTAAAAGCCTGTCCGAGGGATTTGATAGAGCTTGCAGGAGAGAAGAAACGCGTTCATATCCTGTGTTCTTCACATGATAAAGGGGCAGAATCGCGTAAGGTTTGCGGTAATAAAACAGCTTGCATCGGCTGCACAATGTGCGTGAAGAAATGCCCAAAAGATGCAATTGAAATGAAGAATAATCTGGCAGTGCTGAATTATGATCTTTGTATCATGTGTGGATTATGTGCTGATGCCTGCCCCACGGGAGCCATCTTTGATCCCTTGAAAGAAGTGAGGGCACGCAAACGCGCTGAAGCCAAAAAGAAAGCAGAAGCAGCAAAACAGGCAGCAGCAGAAAAGGGTGAATAACCCAATTCAGGTTGTCCAAGTGAAATAATATGTGTGAGCCCCCTGGAAAAAGGGGTTCTTGCATAAAAAACAAGGCAGAATGATATGAATAACCAGAAAAATCTTGCCGTATTTATTTTGAAGAGCAAACTTGACTTATGTTTCAACATGTAACGGGAATTAGGGCTGAGATATGTCGGAAACGGGGTCAAAAGTTTCTGGTGAAGGGTAATAATGATAAGGCAGTGAAGTGTTTCCGGAAGGCATTGCAATTGTCAAAAAATACTGAGAATGTCTTTAATCTTGGGTTAGGTTTATTGAACCAGATGCAGCTTAAAGAAGCTGAGGAATACCTGAGCCAGGTAGCTAGCGAATTTCCTGAGAATGTTATCAGTGGACTGGCATATTTTGAAGTATTGTTACTACAGGAGAGATGGCAGGCAGCTATTGATCAGATTACAGCACTCATCGGATATGAGCCGGAGAATAAGAGATTTCTGATATTGAAGGAAATGGCTGAAGATGTAGTGCATCGTGAGAAATACAGGAATGCAAAAATACTGGGTTTCAAAGCATATGAATTGATGAAGCAGCGCAAGTATAAGGAAGCTTTGGAGCAATACGAAGAGGTACTGAATTTTGCTGCAGATGATGTGGAATTATTAAATAATATCGGGTATCTTTATCTAAAAAAAAGTAATTATACTCAGGCATACAGTTATTTTGAAAAAGCTCTGCTGCTGGAACCGGAGAATAGGAAATTGCGGCAGAATATGGCACTTGTGCGGAATAAACTGAGGAAGTAACCGGAGTGAATATGAGGAAGATCAGATTATTGTTGATTGTCGGTTTTTGTTTAATGAATTCATTACTATTAGCTAACACGCTCAAAGATTATTATCATTCAAATTATGGACCAGTAGAGCGAGTGGTTTTTGTGTTTGATGAACACCCACGATATAGATTGCGTGAGGATATATTATCTGTGAACCTTAGTTTTCTGGAATGTGGAAAGGTGGAAACGATCAGATCAATCCGAGTTCAGGATAATCCTGTAATAACTAATTTCACCTTTGTTCCTACGGATGCTTTTGTGGGAGTGCTGATAAATACTCATGATGAATATCGTCTGGACACATTTTTATTAAAAAGCGATGATGATTATAAGCTGGTTTTGGATATTTTTCAACATAAAGAACCATTGACTCCGGAAGAAGCAAGGGAATATGCGGAATTTTACCGGAATGTTAATAAATATAACCAGGCACTTTATTTTGAAAATGTAGCTGACAGTATGATAATTGAAAATCAAAGAGCAGAAATTAAGAAACTGGAAGCAGAAAAGAAAGCCGCTGAAGAAGCGAAGAAAATCAAAGAAGAACCCAAAAAGGAACCTAGCTATCCTGTGGTCTCAAAGCCAAAGGAAACAATCAAAGAAGAACCAGTTGAGACAAAGCAGGTTCCCGATAGAGATGAGAAAGACAATTTCTTGAAGGCAAATCTGCCAGCCAGCGTGTATGAAGTACTTGAGGATATTTATCTTGATAAAATGCTGATGTTCAGCATAATTGTGGTGTTTGGGGTAATTTTTATCATGCTGATGATGTCATTGATAAGAAGATTTCATAAACCTGCAAAAGTAACAGAAGAGCGTCCCTCAAACAGTTTCGGGACCCTGGAATTTCAAAGAGTAACAATAAGACGTTTGCTTTCGAATGGCTGGCAGACCGAAGAAATAGCCAAGGAATTAAATATAACCACTGATGAAGTGGAAGAACTGGGAAGAGGAATCAGTTAATAATACTGGAGGAAAATGTGAAAAGAATTCTGCTTAGTCTCTTACTAATTATTACCGGGATTTTAAGTGCATCAGTGATCATTGAATATGATGGTGATATTGACGGAGAAAAGATAAACGTCAGAAAATTTGGTGAAGTGGAATATTTTAATGTCTATGAGTTGAACAAAGTATTCCGGGCAATGGTCACTCCTGATCTGCTTGATGGCAGACTGCGGGTGAATATGTATGAAAAGGAGATTATCTTTTTACTTCAGTCAAGCTATGTAACATCTGGTAGAGAAGTATATAACATGACCTTTCCCGTAATCCTAAATGAGACGAAATACTATATACCGGTAAATTTTCTGCAGGAGATATTACCTTTGCTCTTCCCTGATCAGGTGGTTTATAAAATTGATGAAATAATTGCCCCAATCCCGGTGGACAACCGAATCAAATCGATTGTGATCGATCCCGGGCATGGGGGGGAAGATCCTGGTGCAGTAGGATTTTCAAATAAGAATTATGAGAAGGATATCACCCTGGCAATTGCTCAGAGGCTCAGGGACAGGATTACAGAAAATACTCAGATCAAAGTATATCTTACAAGAGAAGATGACCGGTTTGTATCACTGCGGGAAAGAACTGAATTTGCCAATGAGGTGAAAGCAGATCTATTTGTTTCCATTCATATTAATGCTCATAATGATAAAGATGTATCCGGGATCGAAGTGTACTATCTAAGCACAGCCAAAACTGATGATGCCAGAGCCACAGAAGCGTTGGAAAATGCTGTTGTATATCATTATGAAGGTGGAGAAGAAGCACTTGCCAAATATAATGATCTTGATTTTATCCTCACTGATATGGCACAGAACGAGCATCTTCAGGAGAGTCACGATCTTTGTGTAAATTTACAGAACAATCTGGTCGAAGTTACTGAGAGCAAAAATAGAGGGGTTAAACAAGCCAATTTCTATGTATTGCGTGGTGCTTTTATGCCAGCTGTTTTAATTGAAACCGGCTTTATAACTAATAAATATGAGGAGCGTAAGCTGGTGAAAGCCGGCTATCAGAACCAAATTGCCGAAGCATTGTATCAGGGAATTGATAGTTTTGTACGCCGTATAGAATTAATGCATTGATCCTTAAAAGGGTCATATATAATTATTATTCAAAGGATTAGAGTCGGCATAAAAGTGACAGAAACAGGTCATAAATAACTTGAAATATATATTTTATAATAAAAAATGTTAAAGTATTTGACACTTATTCGGCTTAACCTTTTTTGTCATCGTTAATTAAGAAGATATGGAGGATTGGGAATGCCTAATCATAAATCGTGTGAAAAGAGACTGAGGCAGGAAAAGAAAAGAGCTGCACGTAATCATTACGTGAAAAAGACAATAAATACTCTTCAAAAGAAAATGCACAGTGATGTGCCAATTGAAGAAAAAGAACAGGTTTTGCAGGAAGTTTATTCTGAACTGGATAAAGCTGCCAAAAAGGGAGTTATCCACAAACGTACTGCTTCACGGCGTAAATCACGTTTAGCAGCACATTTTAATAAAGAAAAAAATAGTACTAAAGAATAGTGCCAACTAAATAATCGGGCAGGTTTATATAACCTGCCCTTTTTTTATTGACTGGTTTTTTACCAAATCACTGATTGCATCTCAAAAGGTTAAATTCAGGAGGATAAATGCGGGAGTATCTGCTTTATATCATTATAGCATTCGTGCTGGTTGCCGGATTGATCATCTGGCTGCTGCTTAATAAAAGAAACAAGAAAAAAATAGAAACTGTCCCTGGTGATAGAACTGTTAAAATAGACAAGACAAAGCAAGTCTCTCTTCAGGATAGATTAGCTAAAACGAAAAGTGGATTTCTGGGTCAGATCTCAGAGCTCTTGAAGCTAAGGAGCAAAGTAGACGAGGAATTGCTTGAGGAGCTTGAAGAGGCTCTTATTAAGGCTGATGTAGGTGTGGTGACAAGTTGTGATATAATAGACAAATTGCGGGTGAGGATCAAGGAAGATAAAATTTCTGATACAGAAATAATTCAGAGTACAATTATCAAGATCATCAAAGATATGATGCTCGCAGATTATGCTGGGAAGCAGCCGGGTATCTTCCATCAGGATACCAAACCTTTAGTGATTTTATTCACGGGTGTAAATGGAGTGGGTAAAACTACTACTATTGGCAAGCTGGCAAAACGTTATGTAGATTCTGGAAAATCAGTATTGATGATTGCAGCAGATACATTCAGGGCAGCAGCAATTGATCAACTGGCAATATGGGCAGAACGTGCCGGAGCTGAGATCTCCCGCCAAAATCAGGGAGCTGATCCATCATCAGTAGTATTTGACGGATTAAAAAAAGCGTTGAGTTCAAATATTGATATAGTATTAATTGATACTGCCGGCAGGCAGCACACTAAGATCAATTTGATGAATGAATTGAATAAAATTGATCGGACTATCAAGAAAGTTATTCCAGATGCTCCTCACGAATCTCTATTAGTGGTAGATGCTACAACAGGTCAGAATGCTTTAACTCAGGCAGAAATATTTGGTAAGGCAACAAATTTGAGTGGAGTGGTTCTCACTAAGCTGGATGGTACTGCCAAGGGTGGAATTGTAATTGGAATAAAGCACCATCTTGATGTACCGGTAAAATTAATTGGAGTGGGAGAAACAAACGCAGATCTGCGTGATTTCTCTGTAGATGAATTCTTAAAGGCTATTTTTGATTAATTAAACCTAATCTGTTTTCTATTTATTTATATATCTGATATCCAAGGGGAGTATAATAGTGAAAACAGCTCCCTTTTCCAGATTTTCGACTTTGATCTCTCCCTTCATATGCTTCTCAATTATCGTTTTACTCATATATAGACCCAAACCAGTTCCTTTTGTATCCTGCTTTGTAGTAAAATAGGGATCAAATACTTTCTCTAGAATATCAGGGTTTATTCCGCCAGCATTATCCTTCACCAATATTTTCACCTTATCCCCCATGGTCTCCATGATCACATTGATGTTGGCATTTTTGGCTTTATTTTCCTGAATTGCATCTTTGGAATTACTGAGCACATTAATTAAAACCTGTGAAAACTCTCTGGCATAACTTGTTATAGAACATTTTTTAAGTTCAGGGATTATTTCAATTCCCTGTTTGCCATACATGTCCTTGAGAATATTAATGGTTTTCATGATCTGATTATCTAATTCAAATGGCATGGGCAAATTGTCAGGAGAAAAGAAATCTCTGAAATCATCAATTGTCTGAGACATGTGATTGATTACGGACATGCAAAGGTTTACTTTTTCTGAGAGATATTCTCTGCTGATCTCTCCGAAATCCCAGGCATCTAGAAAATCCTGGATGATCACAGCAATTGAGTTTAATGGCTGTCTCCATTGATGAGCAATATTTCCAATCATTTCACCCATTGCTGCCTGACGTGATTGGCGGATCATTAAAAGATCTTTATCACGCAGTTCAGCTAAGCGGATTTCTACTTCTTTTTCCAGTTTATTTTTAAGGTCAATCAATTCCTGGTTAGTTTCTTCCAACTCCAGGGCAATAGTTTTCAAACTATCAATATTATAGACAATACCGATCATTTTAAGGGGTTTACCTTGCTCATCCATTTCCCTGATCCTACCCAGGATATTGAACCAGACCCATTCCCCTTCACGATTTGGAATTCTCGCTTCCACAATCATTTCACTAAGTCTACCTTCCAGTATTGCATCAAATTGTTCCATAAAATTATTCCGGTCTGATTCATGGATAAATTTAAAAAGTCTGGCTGGCGACCATTTATGATCAGCAAATCGCTCATTAAAAATAGTTTTTTCCATGATTACTATATTATCGTCTGCATTCCACTCCCAACTGGACATTTTACCTGCTTCCAGAGCAAGATTCAGATGTTCCTGTTTCTTTTCCAATTTATCTAAAGCGGACTTCCAGTCAGTAAGGTCATAAATTGTGATCACCATACCATTAAGTGCACCTTGAGAATTATATACCGGATTGGAATATATTTCCAGGTATTTCCCTGTTTCACTGATAATTTCCATCCTTGCAGGTTTTTGAGTTTCCAGGGTGACATCTACAGGGCATTTCTTACAGGATTTATCTTTTTCATACCAGGCTTCAAAGCATTTATTTCCTAAGACTTTTTTATAATCTGCATCCATTAGATCAATTACTTTTTGATTTGCCCACAATATTTTGCGATCTGCGTCAATAAAATAAACTCCCTCATTGATAGTATCAAGCAATATTGATTTTAACTGGTTAGATTCCACAAGCTCATCTTCTATCTTTTTCTCCTTAGTTATATCTTCCACCAGAGTTGCAAACACATCCTCTTCATGCTGATAAGCAGTGATCCTCAGGGTTTTATGTAAGCCTTTTGCATCATGGATTTTAGTAAATGAACCACCATAACGGGCTATTTTATCATAATCCTCTAAAAGACTTTCAGAAACTTCCGAAAATACTTCCCTGATTGTTTTACCAGAAATATCATAATCATCGAGCCCAAGTTGCTGGCGAAAAGCTGGATTAACTTCCATAAACCTGATGTCTTCAATATTGCCCTCTTCATCACGAATGATCCTTCGCAAGGCAAAACCGGATTTCATTTCCATGAATAAAGAACGGTATTTAAGATCACTCGCAGTAAGAAGGTGCTTGTAATGCGAGAGCCGGTTTAGAAACATGACCCCCAATATCATACTGATCAATATCAATAGTGAAATAACCACCCGGTAATATAAACTGATCATCGGTTTATCAGAAAATATTTTATAA
>JAVCDJ010000065.1 GCA_030765845.1 Candidatus Stygibacter australis | reverse complement strand
AATATCACTCGACTACTTTTAAATTCTGCAAGTGCTACATCGCTCAGATCATTTCTGGTTAGCTTGAATTCGGGAGCTGCTAAACCGATTGGTATCATATCTCCACTTGTATGGATTATATTTCCTTTTAACTTAATTTCACTCATTACTTTCTCCTGTTTTCATTTAAATTGCTCAATTTCATTTTTCAACTTCTCGGAGGCAGATTCCAGTTCAGATTCGTCTGGAATGAACTTCATTTTAATAGAACTCAGTCTTTCAAACTTCATTTCCTCCAAAGCACTATCCAAAATTGGAATACTTTGACCACCCCAGCCATAAGAACCAAATGCAAGTCCTATCCTACCCTTTGGTGCCAATCCCTTGAAATATGTTAGGAAGGCTGCCATTGTCGGCAGAATATTATTATTCAAAGTGGGTGAACCCAAACAAATGTATCGCGCATCCAGTATTTTAGTCATCAAATCAGACATATGGGTTTTCTGAAGATTATAAAATTCTGCTATTACTCCACTCTCTTCAAAAGTTTCTCGGATCATTTTTGCCATCTTTTCCGTAGAGCCCCACATGCTGTCATACATTATAAGTGCTTTATTTACTGTCCGGTTATTTGCCCATTTGTCATATAATTCCATTAACCTGGGTATGTGATCATGCCAGATCAAACCATGGCTTGGCAATATCCATTCAATATCAAGTTCCGCAGCCACCTTAAGCGCTTTCACAACCTGAGCACCATAAGGTAATACGATGTTTGCATAATATTTAGCTGCTTCCTCTTCTATTATCCCCATGGAATATTCATAATCAAAACGCTCCTGGGAAGCTATATGCTGACCAAAAGCATCATTAGAAAATAGTATCTTGTCATATCCTGAATAACTCACCATATTATCTGGCCAATGCACCATCGGAGTAGGTACAAATGCTATCTCTCGTTTACCTAATTTTAGGGTTGATCCACCAGTTACGGTATTTATCTGCCAGTTCTTCTTGAAATGACGGTTTAATCCTTCAGCACCCTTGGCTGTTGCATATATCTCTGCTTTTGGGCAATATTCCTTTAATAGTGGTAAACTACCGGAATGATCCATTTCTATATGATTTTGAATGATAATATCTATCCTCGCAGGGTCAATCACAGATTTTATCCGCTCAAGTTGTTCTTCAAATAAATAAGATTTCACATTATCAATCAAAGTAACTTTCTCATCAATGATCAAATAGGAATTATAGGTTGACCCTCTCTGAGTCAAATATCCATGAAAATTCCGCAAATTCCAATCTACTGCTCCAACCCAGTAAACATTATCTTTGATCTTTACTGCTTTCATTTAGCCTCCCTATTTATAGTATAATTATTTTATTATATATGCAATTTTTTTATTTATTTCTGACACACAGGACAATAATAGGATGTCCGACCAGCCTGTTTCACTCGTAATATCTCACTCTTACATTTGCAATAATGCTTTCCATATACCCTTAAGAATTTTTGGAATTCACCCGTTTTATCATCAACTCTACGAAAATCTGATATTGTCGTTCCATTCTTTGAGATCGCTTCCCTCAATACTTCTTTCGTTTCATGTATTATTGCTGCTATCTCACGCTTTTTTATATCGCTGCTTTTTCGTAATGGTGATATTTTGGCCCGATGAAGTATTTCCAGTACATAAATATTCCCTAATCCGGCAATCACACTTTGGTCCAGAAGTATATTCTTTATTGGTGCTTTCCTTCCAGATAACTTCTTCTGCAGATATTCCACATCAAATCCCTTATCGAAGGGTTCAATCCCCAAAAAGGACAGCTTCATTTCTTCACTCCCCTTATCCAGGATATTGATCTTACCAAAGGTGCGAACATCATCAAAAATCAGATTTGTTTGATCAGTAAACTTCATTTCTGCCCGACAATGATGTGATTCCTCAGCAGGTTGATCAAAAACCAGCTTTCCTGTCATTCTTAGATGGATCATTATTGTTGTATTACTGTCAGTATCTATTAATATATATTTTCCTTTTCGATGTATCCCAATGATGTTGCCATAATCTCTTTCTTCGCTTCTCTCATCAATTACTGTACCTTCACGATAACTGATGATCGAATCTATCTCTCTACCAGTTAATTTCTCTCTCAATCCCCGTACTACGGTCTCAACTTCAGGTAATTCTGGCATTAACTCACCCGGCAATCCCGGCAAATCCCTTTATAGATCACTTCCTTTGACTTGATCAAATGCCCTTCAAATTCTTTGGCAAAGTCCGCTTCCTCTGGCTGATCGAAATCAAATATTTTTCCACACTTTTCACAGAGAAAATGGGCATGAAATCCAGGCTGGGTCTCATAATGTAACTCATTACCATATATCGCTATCTGTTTGATTATTCCCTTCTGGGAAAACAGCTTTAAGGTGTTATAGATCGTCGTCTTTGATAAAGTCGGTATCTCCTGGATCAATGCCTGATATACCTCCTCTGAACTCGGATGATTATACTGCACTAATAAATGCCGCAAAATTATCACTCTTTGCAGTGAGGGACTTATTCCATTATCTTCCAAAATTCTCTTTGCATTATTCATTTTATCTCCAACTTTGTAATTAATACAAATTTAAAATCCTCACAATTGTCAAGCTCTTTCTCCCAAATCACGCATCCCCCCAGAAATTGAGACTATTCATTTACTACCATCTTTGAACTTGCGAATGGTCGATAGACTCCGCAATGGTTGGTCAGAGGATAGAATTTATAAATCTATACCATTATACCATTTAAAATTGTTAATATTTTGTTCAGCTCGGTCAGCCATTGCGGAGGTCTATCGACCATGCGAAGGTTTTAGAAGGGTCAATTTCAGTATCTATACATATATCAAATAAAAACTATTGAATAGTCTTCATTAAAATTATAATTTCTGCAATATTGATGTTATAACAAAGTTAAAAGAAGCTATTATCTCACTATCCCTAATTTTTCCTCCAGCTCTTTCACCTTGTCTCTTAATTCCTTGATGCGAAATTCTCTGCCAACGAAAACTCTGTTGAAATTTTGCAGTTCAGTGTTCCTGTCTCCCAACTCTTTTGTTCTGGCTTCGATGGTACTTTCCAGGTTTTCCCGATAATTATCCAGCTCTTTTTCTGCCTGCTTACGGGCAGTGATATTCTGAGTTGAGATTATCACTTGTGTACCTTCTCCAGACCACTTCGAAAGACACACCAGCCTTTCTTTCTGTAATGTTTGCAGAATTACCTCCGATTCGAAAATGTTCTTCCCTTCCATAATACTTTTCAGAGAATCGATAAACACCGGAACTGTTAACTCCGTGAAGATTTCCATATAAGATTTCATTAGTATTTCTCGTGATTCTGCCTTAAACAGCTTTATCGCTTCTTTATTGACATCCAGGACTTTTATCAAAAGGGCATATCTAATCAATTTCTGAGGATTATCAGTTAAGTATTTCGCAATATCAAATGTTCCGGTATTCTTTAAATCTGCCAGCTTTCTGAAAATCCTGGAATAATCCATTTCCCAGAGTGGGATAGGACTATTCTCAAACAAGCTGTGATACCGGCTTTCACTTTCCCTAAGTTCCTTTGCCGACTGTATGCTTTCCGTAGTATCAATCATAATTACTAAGCACTGCTCACTGTCTTCCTTCACTATTCCACTTAAATGAACATTCTTGATGGAAGAATCATTAACTTCCAGAACCAATACACAGGTCTCTTTGGCATTGCTGTTGAATGCCTTATTCAAAAACTGCTCAAAAACAGGTCTAGTTGCTAAAGACACATATATTCCAAATCTGATATTTATTAAATTTGCTCTCTCTTTCCGTAATATTCGGGCTGCATTGAAGTTCAACTCTTTTATTATACCATCTCGTGAAAGAGTCAAGTACATCGATGGAGCAAAATCATATAGTTCTTCATATTTATTACTTGCTTTCTGCGCCTCAAATCTTGCCTGGACAAGCTCTTCATTCTGCATTTTCAGTTCTATCTGGTGCACTTCCAGCTCATGGATCAATTTCTTCGTTGTTTTAGGAAACCCTAAATGTTTTTTTTTTGCCTTTATTTCCACCAGCAATTCTTCTGCTTTCTGCCAGCTGTTTTTTTGCCCTAAGGATTTATTATCTTCTTTCATTTCATCTCCTTTGTCCAATTCAGCCAATCCTTTTCTTTTTTAATACAGGGATATGATTTAGAAAATTGATAAGCCTGACCGGTAATCCCTCCGCCGGGGTTTCAATATCGGCAATTACTGTTTCCAGGCCACACTCTGGCATTCCAGCAAATTTGGTAGAATCAGGACTTTGCACCAGTACGATTCCATCCTTTTCCTTGATTGCCTCCAATCCGCCTGCTGAGGCACCAATCCCCACGATTGGAAACTTCCTGAAGGTTGCCTTAATGCTTAATATCAGCACTTTTCGAAACTGGCTTCTTTTTAGACATTACAATTCTCCCATATAGAAAACCTTTTTTGAGGATTTAATAAAATAAATCAAACTAATCTTGTTAATTATCAATTTAACTTGTATTTATCCAATACTTTGAAAAGTAGTTAGATGCTATCTCATGTCAAGCAGTATTATCTACTTTATTTTCCTAACCTTGGAAATGTTCAATTTTCTACTATCTTTGACCTTGCGAATGGCTTGTCGAACCGGAGCCATGTATAAGCTGATACCTTCGCAATGGTCGATCTAAAATCGAAGCTGATACTTTGCATCCAGATTGATTTTTTTATTGCCAGTAATATCCATTTAGCAAATATGACCTCATAATCTGTGAGATGCAGTTCATAGGTTATACAAAGTATAAGACGTCCTGAAGGTATAATATGAAAGAAGCAGAATTAAAAACAAAAATTCAAAACAGTCAGGGAATTGATAAGATCAAAGCTCTTGTACAATATTCTCAATTTCTCAGACAATCTGATATGGAAAAAAGCCTTCACCTGGCTCAACAAGCTCGCATAATTGCTCAGGAAATTGGTGATCCTGAAGCAGAAGTTAAAACTCTTGTCAGCATTGCCTATGCCTATTTCTATATGTCATATTTTGATTCTGCCAGACGCATATCAAATGAAATGATCCAGTATGCTACTAAATATAAGAATTATGGGATTCTGGGAACTGCCTATAATATTAAAGGCAGAATAGCTTTTAAATCTGAAAATCCTGCTCTTGCTCTGGAATTTAATTTCAAAGCTCTCGAATATTAAGGATTCAGTCAATCTCATAAGCTGTTATAATAATCTTGGCATGTGTCAGCAGCACATGGGAAATGAAGACGAAGCACTTAATTATTTTCAGCTTGCCCTTGATCAGGCAACTAAGATCAATCATCCTTCCCGACAGGTAATGCTCCAGAATATGGGTACGATTAATTATAATAAGAAAAAGTATAAAACTGCCTTGAAATTATACCAGCAGGCATCAGACTATTTCCAGGAAAACAATCTTCTCACCAACCTGGCAAATTCAAAATACAATATTGGTCTTGTATATCAAAAATTGGGAGAGCTTGATAAGTCAATTGCTTATTATAATGAATCCTATGAAATTCAGAAGAAAATCAGTGATCCCAAAGGACACAGCTATACCTGTAGTTCTATCGGATCTGCTCTGATTGATATGCAGAAATTTGAGCAGGCGGAGAAATTCCTCACCGAGGCACTTAAGATCGCCCTGGAACATAACCTGAAATGGAACCAGAAAGTTACTTTTGAAGCAATGGCAAAATATTGGGAGAAAAGAGGAGATTTTCAGAAAGCTACGGAATATCTTAAAGAGGTTATTATTCTTACAAGTGAACTTGATCAGGAAGTTAATAAGGAAAAACTTTCTGAAATGGAAGCGAAATATAAAACTAAAATTTATAAAAAACAGTCTCGAAAACTTGATGTCGAAAATAAAGCCATGTCAGAACAAATTGAAACTCTTAAAAATTCTCTCGTTGAGCAGCGCGAGAATTATGAAAACCTGCAAAAAGAATTTCAAATCTCTACCACTAAAATTAATCAGCAGGATGATCTGCTTTCCAGCCAGTCTCGTATGGCAGTTATGGGCGAAATGCTCTCCCTTATCTCACATCAATGGCGCCAGCCCCTTAATACCATTGGTGTTATGGTGCAATCTTTTCAGGATGCCTGGTCTTTTGATGAACTCAATGATGAATTTATCAATCAGCAGGTTGAGATCGTGATGGATCAGATCATGTATATGTCAGATACTATCAATGATTTCCAGGATTTCTTTAAGCTCAAGATAGCTGATAATTTCAATCTCAAAGATTCTATCCTGAAAAGCATTAAACTTCTTGATTTCGCTTTTCAGAAAGGCAGGATCAAGCTTATTACTGATTTTAAGTGTGAATGCCCGGTTATGGGTGTCCATAATGATATCGTTCAGGT
>JAVCDJ010000064.1 GCA_030765845.1 Candidatus Stygibacter australis | reverse complement strand
TCTGGTAAAACTCAGGGATATAGTGCAGGTTGAGGATCTCTGGAGGTGTGAGAGGACAGGAATAATAGGTCCAGATGAAATCCTCTTCGATTTCCGTACTTTCTAATATCCAATGATAAATATTATATACTGTGCTATCAATCTCATCATCCATAAGTGGCTTGATAAGCTGATAAAATCCTTTCTGCCAGCCATTCTGCACTGGACTTGCTGAGCGCCAGGTGCGTGCTATGCAGCCCTCGGAAAACAGGCTGTCAGTCAGATTATATCTATTAAGATTTTCAGAGAAAATATCTACTATTGCCTGCAGTGCAAGGGAATCAGGTATCTCACACAGGTCTTTGATATCCCAGGTATTGATCATTTCGGCAAGTACCCATTTACCATTATCTGATTGCAGGTCATATACGTGCAGGAAATCATCTGCATTAGCAGCAAGTTCGTCTGCTTTTTCCAGAAATGCCTTACGGTCAGTATAATATCCATCATCTTTGGTTTTATTATCATTAACCTGATCATAGTACTGGGCAAAATCCGCTGTATGTTTTTGAGAATTAAGTCTGTTCTTTCTTTTCAGGTCAGCATTTTCCCGCATCAGACTGAAATTATCTTCCCAGAATACGGGCTCATCATTTTCTTTCGGATTGGAATTTGGCAGGGGAAAGAGGAAATTGAAATCTTCATCCATAGTATTATCATCACTGAAGGTCAGAGTTAGCTTTCTATCTTCACCATCAAGATTTGCCAGCATCTGCCAGGCTGCCAGGCTGTCTTTTCCTGCCATGATCAAAGTGCTTCCTTGTCCTAAAGGTATTGAGCACTCTCCATTTTCATCAGTTGTGAGATCTGTCATGGGCCAAAGTCCCCCAAAAGACACTGCCAAAGGCATTACTGTAACCTCCGGGACTGGTTCTCCGTCTTGATCTAAAACCGTGATCTGGCATTGATAGCTGTCTGTGTAATATTCTATGGAACTTAAGGTGGTTACATCATTTTCCTGCTTGATAACATTCGGATGCTGATAATTTCCAAAGGCTTTAGCTGTTATCAAAGTTGCCCTCTGGGTAGTATTAGTAAACCAGGTTTTGCTGAGTGAGTTTGCCGGTTCTCCCAGATATTTCCAGCCATTTGGAGTCCACACTTCAATCCAGGCATGATTACTGTTCGTGAAATTCCAGTAAGGAGCAGAGCAGCTTCGGACAGGGATACCCACAGCTCTTGCGGCACACATATAGATGATCATCATTTCTTCACAGCGTCCATAACCACGTTTTGATGATGTAAATGCACTCTGATCTCTACCGTGGGTAGGTTTATAAGTCATTTCCTCCAGGCACCACAGATTTACCTTAATGGCTGCTTCTTCAATAGTTTCCAGATCTTTAACCAATGGTTCCAGCTCTTCAAAATATGCAGGACGCCAGTCTTCAAGAGGTTCCTGAGACATGCGATGTGGCAGCACGAAGTGCAGAAAAATATCATGATCATAGTTTTTAGTATATGCCAGTTCCTGAGATTTGAGCGCATATCTAATATTATCCATCAAATATTCCGGAGTGAGAATTGCCAGATCAGAATCAGAGCAGTTTTCCAGTAAGAATTCCACGTATTCCAGTGTGTCCGGGGCAGTTGTCTCACACAGATTTAATAATCCGGCAGCATTATTCCCGGCATATCTTTGTATTCTATCAACATTGACTTCAGCTTTAAGTAATAAGCAGCTAAAAATAAATATTACCAAGATCGCTTTTTTCATAATTCCTCTTTATAATAATTTTCGGTGTTTCACCATTAGATTTCCCTGTCCATTATACAGTTCAAATACCAGATTTTGCCATTGCAAAAGCTCTCTGTTAACTGTTTTAATAGTAATCTTGAAATCAATCCCATTACGTTCTACATTGAGTTCCAAAACTGCTATGCCGGCAAAAGCAGGATATTTACCCTGATCAGCCAGAACCTTGATACTGGCAGATTCTGTCACCAGCCCGGTTATGAATAAGGTGTCAGGTTTTATCTGATCCACATAATCTTCAGGTTCCTGAAGTGCTATTAGAGAATTTTCTGCAATAAAGATCAATTGCCTGTCTAATGGGCATTCAAGGTAATGATCACCTGCAGGGATTACCTGCATTTTGCGTTCTTCCCAACTGCGAGCCTGCCAGAGCAGCCAGTTATTTCCTGGCAGATACACATTTCTGCCGGATGCATTTGGCTGATACACGGGTGCAATTAAAAGGCTGGAACCATATATGAACTCATCTTCAATTTGTTGACAACGCTGTTCCTTATAATGCCAGAAAAGAGGCTGGATCAAAGGGGTATTCATGCTGGCAAATTCCAGAAATTGAGAATACAGCCAGGGCAACAGTGAATAGCGTAGACGGATAATATTCCGGGAAATATTCAGGGTTTCCTTGTCATATTCCCAAAGTTCCTGACGGCGGGTGTGAATGGCAGAATGATTACGGAATAACGGACTGAAAACACCGAGCTGCAGCCAGCGTAACAGCAGCTCCGCTTGACAGTGATCTCCAAAGCCTCCGATATCAGCTCCGCTGTATAGATATCCCGCCAGATTGCAATTGATGAGCATTTTGATATTCATTTTCAGATGCTGCCACCAGCTTTTATTATCTCCATACCAGATACCGGCATAGCGCTGAGAACCGCTATAGCTGCTGCGGCTGAAAATCAGGAATCGTTTGTCTGGATAGTGTTTTTGCACATGCTCAGAAAAAGCCAGTGCCATCTGTGCTCCATAAAGATTATGAATTTTGTCATGGCAGATGGATTCACTATTATCCGGATGCTGATAGATACTTTGATAATCTTCTCTGCTATTATGAAAATTGCGTATTTGCCACTGCAAACCTATCAGATCAATCTCTTCAATCTCATTTTTTGCTGCTGCTTCCTGCAGTTTTTGATAAACTTCTGCCTTCTGATAATTAGTATAAAAGATGGCTGGTTCATTCATATCATTCCAGAAGCCTTCTATTCCCAGTTCAATAAATTCTTCATATAAATTTCCCCACCAGGTTCGCACGGCTGCACTGGAAAAATCAGGTAAATGCGTAAGACCGGGCCAGACTGCTGCTTCAAAATCATCACCTTTTGCATCAGTGCAGAAATATTTATTCTTTTTTCCTTCTTCAAAAACCGGATAACCAGCTTCTATTTTCACGCCGGGATCAATTATCGGTATCAAATGAAAACCATCATCAGCAAGCTTCTTAGTAAATTTGCCAACATCAGGGAATCGCTCCTCATTTATCGTAAATACCTTATAATCTTGCATATAATCAATATCAAGGTAGATCGCATCACAGGGAATGCCTAATTGCCTGAACCGGCTTGCTATTTCAGTCACTGATTTTGCATCAGGATAACTCCAGCGGCACTGCTGATAACCAAATGCCCATTTGGGAGGGATATATACTCCTCCTGTAAGCTTAATATAGCCGGTAATTATATTCTGCCAGTATTTTTCCTGCCAGTGGTAAATATCAAGATCATGGGAAGTGATGGTTATCTCCAGAATATCTTTATCCGTGAAGCCAATATCAAATATGATCTCTCCAGGATAATCGATAAATAAACCTGACTTTCGCCTGCCTTTGATGATGATAAAAGGATGCGAACCATACAGCGAAAGCCTGTCTGGAGTATGCTCAGGAATATCAGTATTATAGGTGATATATTTCCTGCCCCGCTTATTAACGCCACCCATCTGTTCACCCAGTCCCAGCACCATGTCATCCTGAGCCATGTGGTATCGCAATATTATGGTATATTTTGTCTTCTTCAGCTTGAAACCGTTAATCTCTTCATTTTGCAGAAATTTTAAGGGTTTCTCTAATACGGCCCCAGTCTCAAAAGGTTTTCCAAAACGATACAATTTCATCTCAGCTCCTGAGTATTACATTAGATCCGCTTTTAGGGATAACCTGACCGATAATAGTTGCTGACTCAATCCCTGCATCTATCAGTTCCTGCACCAGTTTTTCTGCTTTGCTTTCTGATACGCTGATCAGCAGCCCACCAGAAGTTTGGGGATCAAAAAGCAGCATCTTATGGCTGTCAGGAATATTAATCTCGATCTTACAGAATTGTCTGTAATACTCCTCATTTCTATGTGCTCCTGCCGGGAATAAACCATACTCTGCCAGATCAATGGCGGCTTTAATAATGGGGATTTTATGATAATTCAGCTCAATGGAAGTATTCGTATTGGTCATCTCATTCAGATGCCCCATCAAGCCAAATCCGGTTACATCCGTCATCGCATGAACTCCCACCCGCAGGGCAGCTTCACTGGCATATTTATTCAAAAATGCCATCTGGAAACCTGCTTCCTGAATTGTGGCTTCATCAACCATTTCGCCCTTGATCGAAGTGGATATCACTCCCATCCCCAGGGGCTTTGTGATTATCAGTACATCTCCAGGCCGGCAGGTATTATTGCGAAGATATTTCCGGGGATGGACAATTCCCGTCACGCTGAGACCATATTTCATCTCAATGTCTTCTATTGTGTGACCACCCAGTATAGTTCCTCCTGCTTCACGCACTTTGTCAGCACCGCCAGCAAGGATTTCCCGCAGGATTTCCAGCGTTAAATGGCAATTATCATAAGCTACAAAGTTCATGGCAGTCAGCATTTTACCGCCCATAGCCCACACATCACTCATACTGTTGGCAGCAGCAATCTGACCAAAGAGAAATGGATCATCAACTACTGGAGTGATAATATCCAGAGTCTGCACCAGTGCCTGCTCATCATTGATCTGATATATTCCTGCATCATCACTGGATTCTGATCCCAGCAGCAAATGCTCATTTGACGGTAATTCCAGACCATTCATCAATTTATGTAAGTCACCCGGACTTAGTTTCGCAGCTCAGCCAGCCGCTTTTACGTATTGAGTAAGTGAAATCCGCTTCAAGCTCATACCTCCTGTGGAGATTTTGTATAAGATTTTGTTTTTCTATTTTTTTGTCAATCGATATAGACAGAGCGGTGCAATTATCTTGACAGATAAATCACTGTTAAGAATTTTCCGTAAGTCAGTCGGGATGTAGCGCAGTCCGGTTAGCGCGCTCGGTTCGGGACCGCGAGGTCGGAGGTTCAAATCCTCTCATCCCGACCATTTTTTG
Organism: Candidatus Stygibacter australis; assembly: GCA_030765845.1. NCBI lineage: Bacteria > Pseudomonadati > Candidatus Cloacimonadota > Cloacimonadia (SeqCode) > Cloacimonadales (SeqCode) > Candidatus Stygibacter > Candidatus Stygibacter australis. Next base: position 28,824 of record JAVCDJ010000064.1, on the reverse strand, counting down.
CTCCCTTTCCTTAGAATAATCCTAAGAATCCATAGAAACGTAATAAAAATTACTAATAACATTATTGATGTCTGAAATTACGAAAATCTAAAATAATACACTTGTAACCCACAGGGAAGCCACAGGGAGTATACAGGGAGAAAGGAAGAGACATTTATGGTAATTATGATATTACATATCAGTCATTTATGTAAAAAGCGTAAAATTCCAGTAAATATTGTCCAATTAGAACAAAAGACTTAAATGCAATTGCAAAGAATTAGAAATTATTGAAAGAGAACATGTGTATCTACAGGTGAAATTATTTCCTTTGTAATATAAAATCACGGCAGTGGAATAATCCGCTGCCGTGATTCTGATAAATACGATATAAACTATTTAAGTAAGAGCCCACTCTAAAAACATAGAAGAGAAGATTTCTAACAACGAAAAACGCGAAAGGCGCGAAAAAGAAATTACTAATCAGATTGCACAGAGAACATTAATCCTTTATTAACAAATATGTTAGCAATAAAATGTACTTAAACTTATTTCTGTATTTTTTTCGTGATTTTCGAGCCTTTCGTTGACAAAAAAGGAAAGAGCTTATCATCAACTAAAGCCACGAAAAGCACTAAAAGAGGGATAACGGTCGCCAGGGCTCTTATCCGGAGTACCGTTCAAAAGCTCTGCTTAGCTGGGTTGACAAATAAAATGTTAGAGAAGATTCTTTATACTACGAGCAGGAACTCGCTGTTCCCAGGGACTTACTTGATCACTGTCAATTTGCCTTGCTCAATAAATTCTCCATCTCTGGATACACGAAGAAAATATACTCCGCTGCTCACAATATCACCAGCATCATCACGCAAATCCCAGTTTGCTTCGCAAATTTTAAATGAACGAAGTCTTTGTCCTTTTATGTTGTAGATGCTCAGTTTATAATCGGCATCATCACTGCTGACAGGATAATTGATTATAACTGATCCTCTTCCTTGATTAACTCTCACCGGATTAGGATAAATTACAAGATTCGAATATTCCAGTGCATCTTCATTAATCGGATTGCTGTAGGGATTATTTTCATAAGCACCAATATCTATTCCGTTTCCCAATACACGCGGGTTACCAGCCAGATCAGTTAACGGCAAGGAAATTCCCTCCGGTAATTCTAATGTACCCCTATCAATTGCCGGGGAATCGTCTTGTAATGCATACGGGTAATCACCTTCTGCCCAAAACAAAGGATCATTATCCCAGACAGATTCACTACAATATGTTATATTAACAGGTTCCATAACTAATATGCCGCTTTGTCCATTCTCTAATATGCTGTTTTGGATAGTAACTTCGGGTGGGGTAGAGTTGGCTGAGCCTTGTACAATTATGGAATGTGATGTCTCATTACCATAAAATATACTGTTGCAAATATTAACTTCCATTCCTTGGCAAAATCTTACGGGGGCACCACCCACGGGATCATCAAAACAGTTATTAGAAAATGTACAATTGATTATATTAAGATCAACATTATAAACCCCAAAAAAATTAACAGAACTTGGATACATTGGATTAAAATTTATATCAAGATCGTTATCTGTAAATTCACAGTTGACTATATCCATATATAGGCTTGCTTGCTCGTTATTCATAAGCCCCGAAGGATATATTTCTGCACTGTTATTGTTACTGAATTTGCAGTTTTCCAATAATAAATAACGGTCGGCAAAATGTTCTTTGCTATATCTAATTCCGCAGGAAGAATTGAGATAAAAGTTACTATTAAAAGTGACATTCCTTAGTATCATATTCAAATCATCAATAACATAGATCATATTATATTCATTATTTTCTATTAATAAATTTTCAAATATTGCGGGATTTGTTACACCTTGAGTATTATGTAAAACAAAAAGTCTGTTATACAATGATACATTATCATCTGCATAACCATTTCTGACTGTCATATTACTGATCTCATACCCTAATTCACTAACAAAATCCATAATGAAGCCACATAAGGCATCACTCAGATCAATTATTGTATTCTCCTGTGATTCCCCCGTTATTGATACATAACTTCTCATCGTAACAGGATACTGCTGATTGTTGAATTGTTGCGAGTATATACCATCTGCCAGATGTATTGTCCTGGGATCTTCCTCATCGGCAATAATTAACTGCATCGCTCTGTCTATAGATTGTAAGGGGTCATCTGCAGATATACCACTGTTGCTGTTATTTCCATCAGGTGATACAAACAGGTCTGAATCAAGACGATCCAGTTTTGCGTTAAGCATTTCAAATTCACTATTTGAATAATCCTGAGAAAAACTATTAGGATCTCCCTGGAAAAACTCATATCCAAAAGGTTCAAATACTGTCATTGTATCAAGAATAACATCAGTTTCCACTCCATCTCCATCTTGTGTACAATTAAATATATCTCTTCCAAGGGGACCATAATTATTGTAGATATTACATCTATTTTCTGAAGAAAAAGAAATTGATGAATATAAAAAATAACTTGCAATTCCACCCCCCCTTTTTGTTACACTATTATTTCTGATTGTGCTACCTGAAAGGCTAACCTGGGAACCTTGTATATATATCCCCCCTCCTTGTTCTGCATTATTATATTCTATTAAACAGTTTTCTACTGCATAAGTAGTATTTAATGAATAGATCCCTCCTCCTCTTCTTCGAGTTCCAATTTGACACCCAATACCATTAGTGATAGTAAACCCTCTAATTACAACATTATTTTCGTAATTACATACTGCAATACAGCTACTTGTCTCATTTCCATCAATTATCGTACTTGCAATATATTCGCTATTTCCAGTGGTCATCTCCAGGCTGCATAATGTGATATTTTTATTGTTTAAATTTACATTCTCAAAATATCTGCCCGGATACACCAGCACAATATCACCATCAGAGCTGGCATCAATTCCCGCCTGAATCAATGTATAATCACCATTACCTTCAATATCAACTTCTATTGTAATTCCCTGCAAAAATCCAATACAAAGCAATCCAATAAGCAAAACTAAATACTTCTTCATATCCACATCCCATTATATATACCTGACGTCCCTCAGGACGTCAGGCGTTTTTACAATCACCAATCACTGGTCACTGTTCACGTTAAAAAATCACTTCATCAATATCACTTTCCGGTTTACAATATCATCACCAACCTGCAATCTGATGTAATATACACCACTGCTCACTTTATTGCCGAAATTATCATCACCCATCCAGACAACATTATAATCATCAGGACGGAATAACTCACTAACCAGAGTCTTAACTTTCTGACCGCGGACATTGTAAATATTCAGCTTTACTTCCTGTGTTTCTTCCAGATTGAAGGATATTGTCAGTTCCGGATTAAAGGGATTAGGATAGCAATTAAGGTCATATTCAGGAGGAACAACGTTTTCATAATTGTCTTTAAATGATACCTCATAATGAATTCCCTGCATTCCGGTAATTAGGCTTCCGGATATATATTCACCAGTTTCCTGATCATATACCAGATAACTATTGCATCTTTTTTCCGAGTTTCTTCCTTCATACCAGAAAGCGAACTCTATCTCCTGACCGAGATCTTCTTCCAGTATATGAGTACAAATCTGGCAAATAGTATCTTCTACTACTTGCGCTCCCCGGCAGACATCATCCACATAAACGGCAACTTCGTCTGGTATGTCGTTTTCATCAAACTCAGCATATATTGGAATATAATCAATATCGTCATTAAAAGCAAAATGCTCAGCAACTGGACGATATTCCGGTTCCGAATCACGCGAGGGAGTTTCCCATTCAAAAGTATGAGAATTAACGGTTTTGAGAATTACGCAATCAGCATAGTTGATTTTACACGAACGTGGTGTGCCTGACCATGGATCACTTGTAGAATTTCTACTAATACTCCAATCCTGCGTTTTAACCAACACAGCATCCCTGATAACCGTATCAGGTATAGCATCCAAAACATTTTGACTATCTTTTAGAAAATAGCCCAGCCAGGCTGCATTTGCAGAAGTCACTGTTAGATCTGTTTCTCTTTCACATAATAATCCTCTGGAAAATAAAAGGCAGTTTGCGCCGTTATTTCTACGTAATTTGTAACCTTCTATACTGCAAACATCATTATCGGGATCCCATGACCATGTCGGATCTGTTTCTCCTGATATATATTCTGTGATTTCATTTTCATACCATACATCAAGTCCTTCTGGAATTGGAGTCCATGTCTCAAATGCATATTCAGGCTCTATATCTTGGCCGGTATTAGAATTAGAATCCCTAAAAAAAAATTTAGGGAAGCTTTTCCAGATATAAGTTCTAACTGAGCCACCATAAGTCCAGGTATAAACATCCTGTTCATGGTAGTAACATCCCATATCTGCATAAGACCCATCAGGATCGTAGTAAGCTGATGACGGATTACCCTTATCAATGCAGGGACTGTAGTATTCAAGAGTATAATCATCATTAGCTGCATCAACAAATTCTGGATCATCTTCTATAATACCTGTACCTGTATAGTAACCACCTTCGATACATGAGTAATTGATTGTGTGTCCAGGTGTAACTTGGCAATTTCCGCTGTTTCCCCAGAATATACTTGAAGATACATCGAAAGAACTTCCTGGTGTAGAATGTACGCCTCCTATACTCCCTATACCATCTGATGCATTATTATAAACTATAGTACAAAATTTAAAATCTATATTAAATAGTATAACTTCCTGCCCAATAAGATATACAGCGCCCCCTTGATGAGTAGCATAGTTATCATAAATTAGAGTATTCTCAATAACACCATCTACTGCAAGATAACAAATAGCTCCCCCTTTTTCATGAACAATATTATTGTTATTAGGATCATCTGCAATATTATCATGAAATTTACAATTATATATATTTGTGATACTACCGGTAGAATACAGCCCTCCCCCCCATACTGACGTCACGTTGCTATCAAAAATACAATCTATTATATTAAGGCAATAATCAACTAATTGTGTATTATCATAACATTTAATTCCACCTCCTGGATTAACTGAATTTTGATTATTACTAATAATACAGTTTACAATATTAACATTCCTATTAAATATGTTAATACCACTGTCGCTACCGTTACAGATAGTTAGATTGTTTATTTCCGTAAGACCACTTGAACTTTCGGATAGATCTATAACAGATGCGGGATTATTATTCCCATCAATAATTGTGGTTGTAGGATCTTCCCCTATCATTGTGAAATAATAATCTTCAAAGTCTAAGTTTTCGGTGTAAGTTCCTGCTGCAATATCTATAGTATCTCCATCAACCAGATCATCAATGGCTTCATTAATTGTCTGATAGGGAAAGTTTATTGTTCCATTTCCATTCGGGTCTGCACTCGCATCAACGTAAATAGTAGTTGATAATAAATATACTGGTAATAATATCAGTATCAATATATAAATTTTATTCTTCATTTTTTCCTCCTAAAAAGATCATCCAGCTTGACATAATACTGGTTTTGGTTAACTTATCATTGCTTTGTATTGGCTGCTTTGTCGGTTTCGGCTGGCAGAGCGGCTTTATGGTTAACTGTGCGGACAATGTGCTCAGCCAAACTTGAATTTCCTCAGGAGATAATAAATTCCGGTCGTTTCTTTCTTATGCTTGAAGAGCCTAAATACAGAGAGAGAGAGAGAGTTAACACCATTTTATGTTCATTAGTTGTTTCAGTCTCAGTCATCATTTCCTCTTTTATTGAAGTTCATTCATTAATCACAAAACTAAGTCAATGGCAGTTTTACTGTCAATAGGAATCATAATTTATTGTATAACACATTAACTTCATTTATATGAATATAGTTATAATGGGTTATATAGAGTAAAAATGTTTACCAGGAATTCATATCTGGCATTTTAAGGAATCTCTTATTAATTTCAGTCAGAAACTGTTGTACTTCGGAATAAAAACAGCTAACGTTAAACAAAAATAAGGAGAGATATTCTGGTGGAATATCTCTCCGGTTATTGTTATATCAGTCTTAAATTAATTTATTTCAGGAGCAGGAGCTTTTGGGTCAGGTTAGCATCACTGGTTTTCAGTTTCAGATAATAAACTCCGCTGCTGACGGGTCGGTTATTATCATTTCTGCCGTTCCAGTTTACTTCATGAGTTCCGGCTGAGACCTGCTCCTGAAGCAGTGTGCATACCTTTTGCCCCTTGGAATTATAGATATTAAGCTCTGCAAACGAATCTTCCGCCAGATTGAATTTGATCACGGTGCTGGGATTGAAAGGATTGGGGTATATAATTAAATTTTCATCAATCTCAGTTATCTCATTTTCATCATTGGAATCCGGATACTGCCACTCGTAAGCTCCCAGATCAATTCCATTGCCAATAGTTCGCGGATTACCTGCCAGATCATATTCCGGCAATTCCACTCCTTCCGGGAGATTGAAAGTCCCCATATCTATAGCTGGTGAGCCTTCCTGCAAAGTATTAGGGTAATCTCCTTCTCCTAAAAACAACGGATCAACATCCCAGTTCGTTTCATCATCCCAGATAACAAAATTGCCTTCATCCAAAATTCCGTCTAAACCATTCTCAATGATATTGTGATGTACAACAACCACCGGAAATGCGTTACCAGACGAGTGAGCAATAATGGAGTGTGTGGTATCATTATCATAAAATATATTATTTGCAAAAGTCGCATAAACTTCATCTGTTACTTTAACCGGAGCATCGCCAATAGTAGGACCATAATACTGATTACCAGTAAATGTACAATTTATAATATTTAAGTTCATAGTAAAAATAGCGACAATTGACATGCCTGCTGGAAATTCTGGCGTATGTACATTTTCAAATTCATTTTGGTAAAATAGGCAATTTACTACACTGCATGTTAAAGAACCCTGAGGTATATTAGACCCACTCCAAAAAATGATAGTTCCACTGTTATTATTTTGAAAGATACAATTTTCTATTAATGTAGTTCTTACACTATCCGATATTAAACTTGTCCTTAAAAAAGTATTTCCCTGATTACTATATTCACCATGATTACCAATAAATTTAACATCTCTTACTGTCAAATTTACTTCATTATATGTTAGAGCTAAACGATAACTATTATCTCTGAATGTAATATTTTCAAATAGTAATGGTTCAGCAGAATCTTCTGCATTTCTAATATAGCTTAGATGTCCAAAAAAGGCAGAATTGTCTTCAGGTAGATAACCGTTCTGAACTGTCATGTTTTTGACTTCATATCCAAGTGCTCCAAAAAGATCAACTATAAATCCGCAATTTCCATTTTGAAGATCAATAATAGTATTTTCCTCTGATTCTCCTATTAACGAAACATAACTTCTCATTACAAGGGGAAATGTCTGGCTTTCATACCAGGGTGCATATAGTCCATTCGTTAGATGTACTGTTCTGGGATGGTCATTATCAGCCGAAATTAATTGCAGAGCTTTATTTATCGAATACAGAGCTTCAGCTTCGCTAAGCCCACTGTTTTCATCATTACCCCAGGGAGCTACATAAAGGTCTGCTTCTATTTTCTCATATTTTGCCTGAAGAATATCCAAAGTCATACCACCGGAATAATTCTGTATATAATCGCTGCCACCCTGATATAACTCAAATCCCAGAGGCTCCGAAACTGTAAAGGTATCTACTATTATGTCAGTTACCATTCCCACTGTTTCGTCAAATATATTGCAAATATCCTGACCCCAGGGAGCAAAATTATCATATATATTACATCTGTTGTCATCAGAAAATTCGATTGAACTGTATAAGCGACCACATATTAAACCTCCACCACGCTTTAAAGCTCTGTTATTCCTGATTGTACACCCTTCTAAATATAGATAGGTTCCCGAGACCGAAATACCTCCTCCATTATATGCATTATTATTTTTAACAATACAGTTAATAATATCCAAGCATGCATCCCTAGTATAAATACCACCTCCCCTTCTACTTACAGTAATCAAATGTCCAATGCCGTTTGTTATTGTAAATCCTCTTAATGTTGTTCCTTGTCCCTCATTGTTATTTACATATACACAGCAACTTGTCTGATTACCATCAATTATTGTTGAGTCAATATAATCCCTATTACCAGTCGTCATTTCCAAGCTTGCCACAGTTATAGTTTTTCCTATGAAATCAATATTTTCAAAATACCGACCAGGATAGACAAGCACTATATCTCCATCCACACTGACATTTATCCCCTCCTGAATTGAAGTATAATCTCCATTGCCCTCTATATCAACAATTATTGTAGTTCCCTGCAATACTCCAAATAAAAAAATCATACTAACTAAAATCAAATACTTATTCATAACCACATCCTTATTTTCTGGGAACTACGAGCAGAAGCTCGCAGTTCCCAGATCGTCTCACGAGAAATTACTTCATCAATATTACTTTACGGTTCACTATATCTTCACCGACCTGCAATCTAATGTAATACACTCCACTACTTACTCTATTGCCACTATTATCATCACCATTCCAGACAATTTTATAATCATCAGGACGGAATAATTCACTAACCAGAGTTTTCACTTTTTGTCCTCTAACATTATATATATTCAGATGAACATCTTGAGTTTCTCTTAGATTGAAGTAAATGGTCAGTTCAGGATTGAAAGGATTAGGATAGCAGTTCAGGTTGAATTGAGGAGTAACAATATTTTCGTTGGTTCCTTCAAGGAAAACTTTATAATGGATTCCAGGCATTCCTGTTACCAGTTTTTTGCTTTCATATTTATCTTTTGATTCATTAAAAACCTGGTAATTGTTTAAAAACTCTACTCCACTTCTTCCATCATACCATAAAGCAAACTCAACTTCCTGACCGGGATCTTCTTCCAGAATATGGGCGCATATCTGGCAGAGAGTATCCTCGACTACCTGTGCTCCATGGCAGACACCATCAATATAAACTGCTACTTCGTCAGGCATGTCGTTAACGTCAAATGCTGCATAGATAGGAAAGTAATCAACATCATCATCAAATGAAAAATGTTCTGCTACTGGTCTATAATGTGCTTCTCCGCTGCGGGAGGGTGTTTCCCAGGTAAAATCATTATGAGCACTTACCGTTTTTATTACCACGCAATCAGCATAATTGATATAACTGGAACCTGTAGCTCCTGACCAGCGATCATTTGTAGTATTTCTGCTGATAGTCCAATCCATTGTCTTAACCAGTACAGCGTCATCAAGCACACTGGAAGGAAATGCATCCAGTACTAATTGACTGTCTTCCAGAAAGTATCCCAGCCAGGTTTCAAGACTGGCATGAGTATTCAGATATGTATCAGATTCACATATTACACCTCTGGAAAATAATAAACTGCCAGTTGCATTATCTTTTTCCATCTTATATCCTTTTATACTTGATATTGTTGCGCTTTGATCCCAATCCCAGGTTTCTGCACCAGCATCATATTCTCCGTAATCAAGTTCGTTAAATTCAAATGTGATTGTTATTGCTAACTCATTCTGCAACGGATTCCATGACTGCAGAGAGTTCTCAACATCTACATCACCCCCCTGATTGGGATCTATCTGCAATTTTGGGAAACTCTTCCACAGATACTGTCTTTCAAAGGGACCATACTGCCAGCTATATACATCCTGTTCATGGTAGAGATAGCCCATATCTGCTCTTGAACCGTCAGGATCATCATAAGTGCTACTATCAACACCAGTATCAATGCAGGGACTGTTATACTCCAGAGAATAATCATCATTGGAGGCATCAACAAATTCTGGATCATCATTTATATTTCCTGTACCCGTATATAGATTTTCCCCTTCAACATCACAATATGTTACATTATATCCTGGTATAATTTGAGGTGACCCGGTATTGTTATATATGATACTATTTGCAATATTCAGGTTTACTTCGCAAAAAGGTAAAACAAAAGTACTTATTCCCCCAAATCCATATTCGTCATAGTAATTGTCAACAATTGTACATTTATTGAGATCAACAGAACAGTTTTCATCTGTACCGGAATAAATGTAAATTGCTCCTCCGTTTCCCCCAGTTACCCTATTATTGTTAATTAGGGTATTAGTGACAACAATATTATGATCTTCAGAATTTTGTTCAATATATAATCCTCCTCCATTACTAGAAGCTAAATTATTAGAGAGTTTTACTGATGATAAATTAACTTCTGAGTGTGAAGCATAAATCCCCCCTCCATTCTGAAAAAATGTCTCATTATTCGAGATGATGCAATGTGAACAGTTGAGTATGGATTCATATACCGCTATACCTCCACCTGATTGAGCTCCACAATTTAATATCGAACAATAAGTTATTGTTAATTCCCTTGAATATTCGCAGCTAATTCCGCCACCATAATACAAATTTTCAAATCCATTAGTCAAAGTTATTCCATTAATTAATGTTGGCGTTGTACAGGCTGAAGTAAATCTTATACAACTTCTATTTCTACCTCCATTGATAGTAACTGTTTCACCTTGTTCAGCAGTTATTTTAATTCCAATATCCCCTATATCTATTGGACTATATACGCCCTCTGATATTATAATTATATCATTATTATTGATTAATGGGTTTTCAATTGCATCTCCAATTTCCTGAAACGGACTTTGTTGACTCCCATTTCCATTTGGTTGTGCAGTACAATCCACATACCAGTCTGTGCCAAAAATCATCAAAGGCAATATCACAATTGCCAATAAAACAAAATATTTCTTGTACATTATGTACTCCTATATTATTTTAGCTTGTGTGTGTTTATGTTGGTTGCCTATCTTGCTGAGGTCAGTTTCAGTATTTAGGCAACTTTCTATTTTCGATACCGAAATCACTTATTCTACTAACTAATTCCATGTCCCATGATGACATCGCCTGCTCAGCCAAACTTTAATTTCCTCAGGAGATAATAAATTCTGGCCGTTTCTTTCTTGTGCTTGAAGAGCCTAAATACAGAGAGAGAAAGAGTTAACACCATTTTATGTCCATTATTTGTCTCAGTCATCATTTCCTCTTTTATTGAAGTTCATTCATTAATCACAAAACTAAGTCAATGACAGTTTTACTGTCAATAGAAAATATAAACTGGCATCCCCCCGGAATTAAAATAGAAGCTGACATTAATTGCCCTGAATGGGCATTACAATACTAGCCATGGGTTGAAACCCATGGCTAGTATAGTACAACCCTTTCAGGGTAAGAATAATTTCAAATTAAATTGATAAGTAACTATATATTTAATAGCATTTTATGGGATAATGTCGTGTTCAAAACAGGGGGGTGCCAGAAAATATAAATTTATTGTATAAGACATTCTCTATATTTATGTAGATATTGTTATAAAGGGTTATGCAGAGTAAAAATGTTTACCTGAAATTCATATCTGACATTTATAAAGAACCTTAGCATAACTGGATAATTAGATGATCAGCTTTTTTATTAAATAGTTTCTTAAATTCAATATTTCTAAATATATCCCCAAAGATCGGAATATAACTGCCCAGTTTACACAATAATCTCGTCTTAATTACAGACCGAACTGGTACACTTCGGAATAAAAAAAGCTCATGTTAAAAAAAATAATCCTCTAAGTACTCTGTGGTTAATAAGCTTCTCTTTTTATATAGTCATCATCATTAACGAAAAAAAAAGGAGAGAAATTCAAGTAGAATATCTCTCCGGTTATTGTTATATCAGTCTTTGACTAAAATTTATTTAAGAAGCAGAAGTTTCTGGGTCAGGTTTGCATCACCGGTTTTAAGCTTCAGATAATAAACCCCGCTGCTGACAGATCTGTTATTATCATTTCTGCCATTCCAGTTTACTTCATGAGTACCTGCTGAAACCTGTTCCTGAAGCAGAGTGCATACCTTTTGCCCTTTGGAATTATAAATATTAAGCTCTGTAAACGAATCTTCCGCCAGATTGAATTTGATAGCTGTACTGGGATTAAATGGGTTCGGATAGTTACCCAGAAGCTGTGTTAGCTTATGAATATCATTATCATCTTCATCCACTGTGACCACAGTGAGGTGTGTATTTACAATTTTAGAGAACCAGCTATCAGAAAGGATATTGATGGAGCAGTCATATTCACCTGTTTCCATATCATTAGTATCGTAATAGATAATGATGTCATCACTTTCACCTGGTTCAAGACTTCCATAAGATGTGTTCAGGTTGATCCATTGAATAGGAAAATTGAAATTCAGTTCACCAATAACACTGTGAGGAGGGTTGCCATAACCATCACCGCCGACTTCCCAGCCTACCTGTATATCACTGGCAAAATTTTCACTTATCTGAACAACAACATTCCAGCCAGCAGTTTCATCATCTCTAAGAACTCCCCAGCCATTCGGTTCTTCGCCATGCCAGTTCACAGTAACATCATCGCCGGTAGTTCCGTCCCATTCCATATATCCTCCGGTTCCGCCATAGGCATTAGTTGCGCTAACAACGCTTACACCCGGAGGGAAGGTTAGCCAGACATCATTTACCCATTCATTTGAGGAGGAGCCATTATGCACAATAAAACGCCAGAGCTGCTCTTCTCCTGGATGAAATACTGTGGAATCGCAATGCACAAAAGAGCCGGATATATCTCTGCCTGTCGGTTGCTGATCATCCATTCTAAGGTAATAATCCACCGGATTGGCACTAGTATTGGAAAGATTAAAAGTACGCTCAGTGGTAAGGTTCAGTCCCAGAACTACATCAATGCTGTCCTGATCAACCAGGAAGGCATTTATCCAGTGGGCAGTGAGAGAGATGCTTGAGAACCAGGCATTATCTACAGTCGTCATATTAAAGGTAACAGTGAAATTATAATCATCAGGAACCTGCTCATCTACGGAAAAGCTGAATTCATCGATCAGCTCAATAGTTCCAATTGCTGGAAGGATATCAATAGTGGCTTCATCATCAATCAAGGTGAACCAGGGATCGTCAATTTCCATTTGTACACTAACATCCGAGGCTGCTTCTGCACCCTGATTGGCTATTGTGATAGATAGATCTACTGTCTCACCAGCTTCAATGAATTGATCATCACCTGAGATATAGTCATAAGCAACCATCTCCAGATAGGGTCCAAATTCAGGATACTGAGGTGGTGAAAAGAGGATAGCCATTTCATTTCCCAGTTCTTTACAAGCATCTGGATAGGTGTTATTGAATGTATAAGTCATGCCCATCTGAGCCCCTTCACTTTCCAGACCCACAGTGCAGTATTGTCCATGGTTAGCAGGATATGAACCCGCGTTGTTATTAGTAATGTCCATATACTGTATCTTTATCAGGGAGTCATCGGTCATTGTCTGGTAATATAAAGGATCATAGAGGATAATCTGGAAAGTCTCATCTGCTCCGGTATCTCCATTATTACATTCACTCCATTCCACAACGTAGATATGTTCGATATCATCATAATAATAGCATACATTTCCGCTATTAACTGCCAGATCATCCCAGAAAGCTGCTATCATGGGGCTGGGACCTTCAGGTCCGGGCAGGGGATGGTTCATGAAATTTGGTGCATCATGTTCACCGGGTGCTATAAAGCCATTTGAGCAGACAGTGATCTGGTCATATTGTACTCCATAGAAAGAGAAAGTAAATTCATCTGGCAAAGCAATCACTTCGCTGTCTCCATTATCTCCACTATCATTAAGGTTGATTATAGTACCATTTCCACCCAGGTCAGGGTCAATTTCTATCCAGTTATATTCAGGGCAGTTCTCATACCCAAGATCTCCATCATCATAACACCAGTAGCCATATTCATCCGGACCAAAGGGATCAGTGACTTCTACTTCACCTACGGGCACATTGATATGACAGGTCTGGCTGAATCCTTCAGCATTGGAAAGATGGATTTCCAGAGTCAATTGTGAGCCAGGGATTATTGTCGCTGAGGGAGTTACCCCAAATACATCATTACTATTATTTCCACTTCCTCCGGAAGCTATAGGATCAATCACTGCCAGGCCGTCAGTAATGATCAGGCGAGGGTTCTGGCAGGTCAATTCAGCAGTAAGTTCAGTAGAACTCAATTGTCCCATATTTTCCAGAGTAAAGAAAATTTCGGAGCTTATTGTGGGTTCCAGGATACCACCTCCCACTACCTCATATTCAGAGGCAAAGAGATTTACTCCAGTGATATTAAGATAATACCAGTTAGTCCAGTTATTACCATTATCATCAGATACATTAAGGACAAGTAAACCCTGCATTCCACCACAGGCAGCGGGAGAAATTGTCATTTCAATTCCTGCAGCAGGTTCAGCAGTAGCTCCAGAAGCGATATTACCATAAGACATTTCCGTGGTATTTAAGCTAAGATAATTGTGAATTAACTGGCAGGTTACATTTACATCATTAACCGGTTGAGAACCCAGATTTGTGAGTGTGGGTATTATTACTACGGTTTCTCCGGCATTTAATATCCCATCACCATTTCCAGCGCTGTCATCAAATTGCATTCCTGTAACATCCACATACTGGTCAGCTGCCTGGACTTCAATAGTACCTAAATGAGGGATAAAGTCATGATAAGTAACCACGATATCATATTCACCAATTTCATTACTCGCGATATCAAGAAGTATATCACCAGTTTCTGAGCAAAAACCGGTAGTAAAAAAGCTTTCTGATTCATTAGAGATCGTTACCCAGGCTCCGGGGATCGGGGTATTGCTGGCATCTTTGACGTTTACTGATAAGTAATTAGTCCCCAGTGCAACCTGAGAATCATAAGTTATATGCATCTCTTCCGGCACATCAGTCCACAGGCAGAGACTTGGTTCTCCAATAAGATTTGCCCAATTATGGTAAGTTTCCACAAATCCGGAAGGATTTTGAGGGAAGGTTTCATAAAGATAATATTTTCCCCGGGTAGTAGCTCCTCCCATTGTGAAAATACTATCCCGGAATATACCACCATATATTCCTAAGGTCAAGGCATTATTAAAGCAGCTGTGTGTACCGGCAGTTGCCGTGCCCACAGTGCCTATAGCTCCTGTAGGATTAGTGACAGTACCCATCCGAGAAAAAGTTTCACTGTCAGAAGTCCCTCCTGTCCAGCCTCCGGTGCCACAGGTAAGTATGGTAGCAAAAGGGAGCATGAAACTATTTGTTTGATTACCGGGACTCCATCCGCTCATACCCATCCAGCCGCGATATACCATATAACTTACACCGTTATTAAGGGCTGCATTGATAGAGGAAGGAAAGCTGCCGCCATAGATCTCAGTGAAGCTGGCACTTGTATTATAATTATCAGGAAAATCAAGCATCATTTCTTTTATTGATTCACAGGTAAACTGCATGGATGGTCCGGAAATACCTGTATCTCCAGCTAAAACAGCATGCTCATACCAATCCGTACTACCCATAAAGGGTTCTTTTTCATAATTCAGTATTTTTGCGACCATTACCTGGAATGTGCCGATATCACCAAAACTGAGTCTTCCGGAAATAACATCTTCTAGAAAATCATTTCCAGCCAGTTCAGTATAGGGATGATCGCCATTACCATAGGTAGCAAGTTCGTAAGAACCATTAGCATCGCCACAGAAACAGATATATTCAGGTGGATTTTCCCAGTTGTCGTAGGCGTCCTGGATCCAGGCTTTGATTGAATTAGTGGTCGTTCCTGTTTCTGATGTAGTAGCAACTACTACATTATACCCTTTTTGGCGTTTCCAGTCTTTTAAATATTCCAGAGTTTCCAGGGCATCTTCCTGATCACTTATGATAAAAACAAGGGTTGGCTGCTGATATTCCGGTCTGCCGATAAAATCTTCATAATTCAGGATCATACTTTTATAAATCGGTTCAAAAGCTCTGGAGATAGTGTTTCGCATGAGATGCTGAGTTCCCGTTGTGCTTATCTGAACCTGGATCTCGCTTGCTATGGATAGTTCACGGGTAGCAGCATTATAAGTGAAGGGACAAAAGCTGACCGGGATAATCCGCAAGTCCCGCATTACAGCCGGACTTGCCGTTATCACTTTCTCCTCTGGGAAAAGGGTTCCATTATTATAATATTCACTATTACGTGAAAATATATCTTTATTTTCCAGAAACTCATATTCAGGTTCCTGAGTAGGATAGATGGAAATATCTGAAAGAGTTTCACCGAATGTAAAAGTGTAATCAATATTTATCTCTCCATCAGTAGGAACAGCTATCAGGGTGGTGAACTGGGGAAGATCGGGCATACCTGTAAGCAGCATACTTTCTGCTTCAGGATGTGAGATCTTCTGAAAAGATTCACCAGATCTTGATAAAGATTCGAGTTCGAAACCGTCAAGCTGGAATGTGATCTGCGTGATACCTTGTTCTAATTGGTTACAGGTGAAAGTCTCACTGTTAGTTTCGTTGACATTATGCCAAACTCCCTGTAGTGAAAATACAAGCAGTAAAAATGATAATAACATGACTTTACGAGTCATTATTTCCTCCATATTCAGATTTAATATTTTCTTCTAATTACTAAAATAATTTATTCATGTTGCTATTCCTCTTTCAGTAATCTCCACTTTTTTATGTAGCATAAATTATTCCACATCGGTGAATAATTTAATTGGCCTATCCTAAACCTTGCGAAGGTGTGGACACCATTCGCAAGGTCCTGGCTGGTTGGAAATGCCCAGTTTTTAACGCTTATTAGTACGCGTCCAAAAAATAATACTTGACTTAAAAAGATTGATTTAGTGTTTGTCACTCAGGATTCAAAGCTTGCTTATTCCCCCGAAATTAGTGAGGTTAAAAAAATGATCAAAGGAATGAAACAGAAGGTCGTAAAGGATGCCATAATCGCAGAAGCAAAGAAGCAGTTTCTGGAAAAAGGTGTGAACAAGACCACTTTACGTTCTATTGCCAGGAAACTGGATATGGCAATTGGTAATTTGTATTATTACTACAAATCCAAAACAGATATCTGCTTAGTTATCTGGCATGCTTACACTAAGATCTTCTTAGCAGAATATAATGCTCATTTAAGCATTCGCGGGGAAAAGGATAGTGGTTTAGAGGGGATCAGAAAATATTATTCTGATCTATATGAATTTTGTCGCCAGAATCCTCTTTATGTAGATCTGATAGCACATACCATGCAGGAGAAGCAACGCTATGCCGTTAGTGATCCTGAAGTTGAAGAGCTTTCCCGGGGGATTAGAGACAGCATAAAGACAACTCTGGTGGCATTATATGAGCGGGGCATAAAAGATGGCAGTATCACAGCCCCTGTCACAAATATCCTCTATGAAGTCTGGAGCTTTAATATTGCTTATATAGCAATAATCATGGTTAGATATAACCAGATTGATGATTTTATTTATGAGTATTATGTGAACACTTATCTGGAAAGATTAGCCTGCCAGTAATTTTGCCAGAGAAAAACAGGAGGACGTTATGAAGCTGAAGATATTCATTATTTTCTGTCTTTGCAGCTCAATTGGCTTAAATGCCTTGGATTGCGAATTTGTAATGCATGAAGTATCCGGAGAATTTCAGGAAGGCATGGAAGTCTCTGCCCTGGACTTTGATTTTGATGGAGATAATGACCTACTCACTGTGGGTACTACCTCAATGCTCTGGTTAAATGACGGTAATGGTAATTTTTCCAGTATTGAGCTACTCACAAATTATGGCATGCCCCGTTCAATAAGAGCAGCTGATCTGGATGATGATGATGATAATGACATTGTGATAGCTACCCTCACCAGTAATCAAGTCATCATATTGGAAAACACAAACATGACTTTTACCAGCTCAGTATTGGATAATTCGCTGGTGATGCCGCACACTATTGACCTTAAAGACCTGGATGGTGATGGTGATATAGATATTCTGTGCAGTGAGTTTGATATGAGCAATGCCCTCAGCGAGATAGTCTGGTGGCAAAATGAAGGGAATATGGAATTTTCGGATAAGATCACTATCTCCGAAGTCTTCCAGCAATCCACTTTTGTATTTGGAGATTATATTAATGATGATGAATACATGGATGTGGTTGCCTGTGGAGAGATCAATAATGACGTGATCTGGTGGCAGAATGACGGCAATCAGAATTTCACTGTAGGAGAAATAATTGATGATAATATCACCCGCATTCACACGGTGATCGGCAGTGACCTTGATGGTGATGATGATATTGATGTACTTGGCTCTGCCTGTAACGGAGGTTTGATAGCCTGGTGGGAGAATGACGGGTCGGGTGATTTTTCACGTCATGATCTGGGAGCTTTGGGTGGTGCACTCTGGATGGATAGCGCTGATTTTGATATTGATGGTGACCAGGATCTGTATGCCGTAGGTCAAAGTCCCAGCTTTGCCCTGATCTATGAAAATGATGGAGAGCAGAATTTTACTGCCAACCCGCTGCCCGGTGAATTTAATGACGGTTTTAGTGCTGCTTCAGCAGATTTTGATAATGATGGTGACCTTGATCTGGCTGCTATCGGCAGGAGTTCTGATCAGATCTGCTGGTGGGAAAACCTGTTTTACAGCGTGCAGTTCACTGCCAGTCCCACAAGTGGACATTTTCCCCTGGAAGTTCAATTCACTGATGCTTCCATCTTCATTGATCCCATCAATACCTGGGAATGGGATTTTGATAATGACGGCATTATAGATTCCCAGCAGCAGAATCCAATTTGGGAATATACTGAGCCGGGAGTGTATTCTATCCGACTCAATGTAACTACCTCTGCTTACACGAAATCTATTCTTATACCCGATATGATCAGCGTATTCAATGGTGAAAGTGCGTTAGACTTTCCAGGTGATGCTCATTTGAACTGTCCGGCAGCTCTGGATATGAATATTACTCAGGGTTTCACATTTGAAGCCTGGATAAATCCCGCTCAATTTGGTTCTGTAAATAATATTGGCTTTGGTAGAATATTTGATAAAACATTGCTCTCTGCCTATCTTATTGAAAATAGTACTGCCTATAATTCCCATAGTCTCGTTTTTGAATTTGAAAACTCAGCTGGTGACCTGATCCGCTGCAACACACTGGAAAATTCCATAACTCTTAATGTCTGGCAGCACCTGGCTATCACTTATGATGGGATAAATGATCTGCATATCTATCTGGACGGGAGTGATACAGCTTATGACAGCAGCATTCCACCAGAAGGTAATATTGCTGATAATACAGATGAAGACCTGCTGATAGGCATGTCAGCTAACCAGGTTTGGGGTTTCACTGGTCTGATAGATGAAATAAGATTGTGGCAGGATGTGCGCACTCATGCCGAAATCCAGAATATGATGTTTTATCACCAGAATGGCTATGAAACTGACCTGCTTGCCTGCTGGGAACTCAATGAAGGTTATGGCGAAATTGCCCACGACCTTACATCTCACCAGCATGATGCTGTTATCAATAATGCTCAGTGGTGTCAGGGCATGGAGCTGGTGCCTGCATCAAATGATGAAAATCAAATTGCCGAGACCCCTGATTTACAGCTCAGAGCGTATCCTAATCCTTTTAATCCTGCCACAATCATTGAGTTTACTCTGCCCTTCGATGATCATATCACTTTAGTGATCTATAATGCCAAAGGTCAAAAGATAAATACTTTGGTGGATTGCTACCTGCCTTCTGATACTTATGAAATTCATTGGGACGGTACTAATGGTCAGAATAAACCAGTCTCCAGCGGTTTATATTTATACCAGGTGCAAACTTCACGGCAGACGCGATCAGGCAAGATAACTTTACTGAAATAAATTCCCCCGGAAAGAAAAGAAGCCGGATATGCTGCATGCAGCTTATCCGGTTTTCTTTATATCAGATAAATTTTTGTTGACGGCTAATATTAATTGATCTAAATTACCCCAAATCATTTGAGGAGTATTAAATGTCCAAATTAGTCTTAGTTTTAGTATTTATATTACTTGCCGGTTTTTGCCTGGCAGATGAGATCTCTGTTCCGCCCACTGATGATATGTTCACTGATTGCCTGACAACCGGTACCCATATCGAGAGCGAATTGTATCTCAATAAAGAGAATAGTGCCGGTGAAGAAAGAGTTATGTTCAAGTTTGATGTCTCAGCAGTAGTAACTCTGGAAAGTGCTGTCTTGAATTTACATCGCTTTTTTGCCTGTGGTGAAGGCGGGGGACAAACTGCTGCCAATATATATCTGATCACAGAAGAATGGGATGAAGAAACCTGGGACTGCCATACTTACCCTCAATATGATGATGATTCTGCCATACCATATACATTCACCGGACCCGTAGGGATGCAGGATACCTGGTTTGAAATTGACATCACTTATCTGGTTGAGCAATGGGTATATGGATTGGTACCCAATAATGGACTGGTTATCATTGCTGATTATGGTCAACGGCACAGTAAATTCAATTCCAAAGAGACAGCCTCAACGGACTGGGCTCCATATCTGACGTTGAATGGGACATTGCCTGCTCAAGAAACTGAAATTATCCCTATCATTACAGCAGCTAATTACCCCAATCCCTTTAATCCGGAAACTATCATCTCATTTAATATCCCCACAGATTCCGGGACCTTAACTATTTATAACCCCCGCGGACAGAAAATAATGCAGCAAAATTACCCCGCAGGAGAACATAGCTTCACCTGGGAAGCAGATAAATACAGCTCAGGCATCTATTTCTACCAGATAAAAACCGGAACGCAAATCCTCAACCGCAAGATGAGTTTGATTAAGTAGTAACTAAGTGAGAAGTGAAGAGTGAGAAGTGAGGAGTAAAGAGTAAGAATAGAACACTGAGCCACCATCCTTCGCATAAAGCTACGGTACGGCAGGCGGATTACACGGATTAACACGGATAAGAAAAAATGCATATTTTACTTCTTCAGTTCGTTTTGTTCGTAATTGTCTTGATGAGCTGTAATGCATGAAAGCTATTCGTTGCTCAAACTCTTACATTACATTTCTCTGTGTTCTCTGTGCCTCTGTGGTGAAAAATCTTACATTACATTACATTTTTTCGCTTGCCAAGCCGTAATTGTATTGAAGGCTGGTGTCATTTCGGAGCTTCTTGATGAGCCGTATAAAAAAGAAGGCTATTCGTGGCTAAAAAATCTTCTTCTTCTTTCCTAAATTACCCTTTATTTCAAAAGAGTTACCTTCTTCACCTGATTTATTGAGCCCGTTTTAATATTGATAAAGTATATCCCGCTTACCAGATCATGAGCATCCCAGGTTATATTGTGTTTTCCCGATCCATAATACCCATCAGCCAGAGTTTCCACTTTTTGTCCTCTCAGATTATAGATTTGTATCAATACATCACCACTTTCCTCAATCTCAAAACAGATATTCGTCAACGGATTAAAAGGATTGGGAGATATTGTATTCAACCTGGTCATTAAGTGTACCGGATCAAAGGTATAGTAAATATTTTCTATAAACCCATTACACTCAAATTCCATAACCAGAGAACAATCAGCATTGCCGGTCCTTTCATATGGTATCTTCAAAATATTTCCGGATATACCCTCCGCAGAAATCAGTGCCAAATGTTGCTCGTTCTGGTAATAAAGGCAATCCTCTCTTTCAGTCTCTGCGTTGCCGATGGTCAAATTCCGGCTTTCAATAATTTTATATTCCAGGCTGATGATCTGTTTATCTGAGTTCAAATAGATATATTCTGAATCATTGGAAAGAGAGATAGCAATTTCAGGATTTCCACCAATTCTGGTAACGGGAAATTCTGTGATTATACCTACAACATATTGCAGAATATAGGCAGCATCCAGAGCTTCAACTTCACCGTTTACATCTACATCTGCCCATAACAAACGCCAGGCTTCCCAGGGAACAGGATCTTCCGGCAGAGGATCCAGACCAACCACATACATCAATAATAGCCCAGCATCATAACTTTCTACTACTGCATTATTATCTATATCACCATAATGAATTTGATTTAGCACTTCTATATAATTTTCTTTCAGTTCAGTAGAAGTGTCTCTTTCAATATCATCTGAAACTGTCAGGCTAACACTGTAAATTCCCGGTTCATTATACACCCAGGTTGGATTCTGTTCATAACTGTCTATCACACCATCATTCTCAAAATCCCATTGCCAGGAAGTGATGGGACTTCCTGAAAATGATCCATCAAAGAAATTTACTGTTAAGGGTAATAGTCCTGAAGTTGGAGTTGCCTCAAAGTTCGCTAATAGATTATTATAAAATGACCATTCCAAGTCTGAAATATAAGGATAACCATTATTCAAAATACTATTAATATCCCAGAAATCTTCTGTTCCATTAATAATCTCCCCCACAAAATCCCAGCTAATGTCAGTATAAGTGTTAATAATCTGCATTTCTGCTGTGGTTGCTCCCCGTAAATTAAGTATAGTTCCTTGACCTTCAAATCCAACTCCATTTGATAGTCCCGATGTCTCTACATTCCAAATACAGTTAATAATCGTGGAATTGTAATAATGCCCTCCAATCAAACCACCAACAAAACCATTCCCAATCACACTTCCGCTGGCATAGCATTCACTGGTAGTGGTGTAAAAATTTGCTCCCACCAAACCACCTACATCAAGAGTTCCACTCACATTTCCGGTTGCATAACAATTACTGATCGTGGAGTGTGTGTTATTTCCTGCCAGGCCACCTACAGATTCATCTCCACTCACACTTACATTCGCATAACTTTCGCTGATTGTGGCTAAATAACTCTTTCCCACCAAGCCACCAATATTACTACCTCCACTAGCCACATTACCGCTGATAAAGCTTTTACTGATGGTAGATTCAACATGAATTCCCACTAAACCACCAACATAATAGCTCCCAATCACATTTACATCGGTTACACCAATTGCTTCTATAGTTGCTCCAATAGTATATCCAAAAAGTCCAATAATACATATCTCAGGACTATTTATATCTAACCCGCTTATAATGTGGTAGTACCCATTGAAAGTTCCGGCAAAGTATGGTATAAAAAAGTTCGGATTACCTGTTAGATCAAGATCGGAAGTAAGCTGAAAACTGTATTCACTGTCATGACCAAATGCCAGAAGCTTTCTAAAATCTTCTATATTATTAATAAGATAATTCTCACCATCGAAAAATAGATAATCTGTAATTTCCAGGTTCATATTGTTATTTATCCAGTCATTATACATCTCATTGCCAAGAGCACCTATTGATATTAAATGTTGATCATTTATCAATACAGTCTCATAATCATAATAGCTTTCAATGATAGTGGCCAGGTAATTATAACCCACTAGGCCACCAAGAAAATTATTTCCACTTACATTACAGTTTGCATAACTTTCGCAGATCGAAGAATCATAAATATTATAACCCGTCAAGCCACCTACACAATAATTACCACTAACACTTCCGCTTGCATAACTATCGCAGATTGTGGTGCCCCAGTTATTTCCCACCAATCCACCAACATTATCTTCTCCACTCACAATTCCTGCAGCGTAACACCCCATGATCTCGGTAGCATTACAATATCCTAATAATACTCCTACATTATTGATTCCGGAAATGCTCGCATTCACTATCCCAAGCTCTTCGATTATAGCTCCATATGTACGTCCGAAAAGTCCAATATTATATTCCTCTAACCTGTTTATATATAGTCCATTTATAATGTGGTAATTTCCGTTATATTTACCTCTAAATGCCATACCATTACCAGGCACAGAATACCCTATTGGACTGAATCCGGCTCCCTCATTCCAAGTCTGGGTATCACTGGCATCAATATCAGCAGTCTGGATGAAGTAGCAGGTACTATCCCAGACAGCCTCAGTGGTACTCAGCCACAAAAGGTTATCCAATGTTTCAATTTGATATGGATCATTTTCTGTGCCAGCCCCTTCAGCAGGTGTGCCATCAGCAAAAAGCTGACTTGATAAAACTAATAATATAAAAACAAAACTTGCCATCTTCATAATAAACTCCTCTTAATCCTCTTCATCCTGTAAATCCTGATCCCGACGTTTTATCCCAATAATCCTGATCTTATTTCAGCATTATCATCTTTCCTGTACTGGTATTTTCATCTACTTTGATCATATAAAAATATATTCCGGATGCCAAACCCTCTCCTGACCAGATCAGTGAATGATTTCCCCTGCCTGTCTCTTTTAGCTGCTTTGACCAAATTCTTTGTCCTTTGATATTATAAACAGCCAAAGTAACATTTTCAGCATCTTCACCTAATGCATAACAGATATTAGTCACAGGATTAAATGGATTGGGATAATTTTCAATTTTACATTTTACATTTTCAATTACCATTTCATCATTACTCACCGGAATTTCTATATCATAAATAAACGGATAACCCTCATTAATATCTTCGTCAATATCCCATATATCTTCATCACCATTAATACTTTCCCCCCAAAAATCCCAACTAATATCCGTATAAGTGCTCATAAGCAGCATTTCTGCTGTTGTTTTGCCAAGTAAATTAGTGATTGTGCCACTATAATTAGTTGCATACCCTAAAGCTTGTCCGGATGTCTCAATATTCCAGATACTGTTATTGATTGAACCATTAATTTGAATTCCAATCAGACCACCTACACATTCACTCGCTGTTGCCATGCCTGTTTCATAACAGCGGCTGATCGATGAATCTCTATTCTGTCCGACCAGACCTCCCACTTTGGAATCTTCTCCAATCACATTGCCTGTTGCGTAGCTATCAATGATCTCGGATTCATCATTCGTGCCAGCTAAGCCGCCAACATACATATACCCATTCACATTACCGGCAGCAAAACTTTCACTGATAATGGATGAATAACAATTTTCCCCTACAAGTCCTCCAACTTGTAAGTTTGCTCCATCAACACTGCCAACAGCATAACTTTTACTGATTATGGACTGACCATTAAATCCTATTAAGCCACCGATACTGGAGTTTCCAGTAACACTACAGGCTGAAAAACTTTCGCTGAGTGTGGACATATAATTTAAACCAAGTAAACCTCCTGCCATTGCAGAACCATTAACACTGCCCGTCGAATAACAGTTGCTGATCAAAGACATAAAACTTGCACCTGCCAATCCGCCTACATCTCGAAGCCCAATCACATTCACATTGGTTACCCCAAGGTTTTCTATGGTTGCTTCATAAATATAACCCAAAAGTCCGATACGACCATTTTGAGGTATATTTACATTCAATCCGTTAATAGTATGAAGGTCACCATTAATTGTCCCGGAAAAAAAAGGAATATAAAAATCTGGATTACTGGTCAAATCTATGTCTTCCGTAAGTTTATAACTGTATGTTGATTCATATCCAAATGCCAGAAGCTTTTCAAAATCAGCGGTATCGTTAATGAGATAATATTCTCCATCATAAGACAGATATTCCGTGATCTCTAAGGTCAGATCATTATCCATCCAGGCATCATATAACTCACTGGTAAGAGCGCCAACTGATATTATGTGCTGATCATTTATTAAAACTGTCTCATAATCATAATAACTTTGACTGTAAGTTGAATATATGTTGTACCCTACCAAACCACCAGCATAATTATTACCAGTTATGCTACACATTGCATAACTATCACATATTTGAGAACTTCCAACTATTGGAGAACTATTACAATATCCAATTAGGCCGCCAATTGACTCATCTCCGCTTACATTCCCTGCTGCAAAGCTGCCGCTGATAGAAGTATTATAACAATGTCCAACCAGACCACCTACACAAAAGTTTCCACCTACAATACCTTCAATAAAACTTTCACTGATAGAAGAAGATAAATTACTTTTGCCTACTAAACCTCCCACATACGCGTTTCCAGTCACTTCTACATTCGTAAGACCAATTGCTTCTATGTTTGCTTCTTGAATATTACCAAAGAATCCGATGTGATCGGAGTTCGGCCTGTTGATATACAGACAATCTATTTCGTAGTAACCTCCATTATAGTTTCCCATGAATGTGAAGTTGTGAAGCCTCCCGATGGGACTAAAGCCCTCGCCATCATTCCAATTCTGAGTATCACTGGCATCAATATCAGTAGTTTGGAGAAAGTGATAAGTACTATCCCAAACCGTGTCAGTTGTGCTTAGCCAAAGCAGATTATCTAAAATTGCAATTTGATATGGATCATTTTCTGTCCCAGCACCTTCAGCAGGAGTGCCATCAGCAAAAAGCTGACTTGATAAAACTAAAATTAAAAAAACAAATCTTACCATCTTCATAACAAACACCTCTTAATTCTCTTAATCCTCTTCATCCTGTAAATCCCGAAAATCCTGATCCCGACGATTTATCCCCATAATCCTGATCCTACTTAAGCATGATCATCTTTCCTGTTCTAGCATTTTCATCTGCCCTGATCATATAAAAATATATCCCTGATGCCAGCCCCTTTCCTGACCAGATCACTGTATGACTTCCCCTGCCTGTCTCTTTTAGCTGCTTTTGCCAAACTCTTTGTCCTCTGATATTATAAACAGCCAAAGTCACATTTTCAGCATCTTCACCTAATTCATAAAAGATATTAGTCACCGGATTAAAGGGATTGGGATAATTTTCAATTTCCAATTCTTGTCCGCCTGGGTGGATTACATTTTCATCATTGCTCACCGGAAATTCAATATCATAAATATATGGATAACCATCATTGATCTCATCATCTATATCCCAGATTTCTTCTGTCCCATTGATACTTTCCCCCACAAAATCCCAGTCAATATCAGTATAAGTACTCACTATCTGCATCTCTGCAGTTGTTGCTCCAATTAAATTTGTTATTACACCTTCATAATCATAGCCAATCCCGATAGTCTGCCCGGTTGTCCCTGAATTCCAGACACAGTTATTTATTTGTGCAAAATAATTTAATCCTACCAAGCCACCATGATGATCATTGCCACTCACACTACCAATGGCATAACATGAGCTGATAGTAGCAACGTAATTTCGTCCAGCCAAACCACCTACATTAGCTTCTCCAATCACATTACCAGTAGCATAACTTGCATTGAGAGTGCATGAATAAACACTTCCTGCTAAACCACCAATGTATGAATGACCAGTCACATTGCCGGTTGCATAGCATTTGCTGAGAGTGGATTGATAATGATTTTCTCCAATCAATCCCCCAACAAGAGTATATCCACTCACATTACCTGTGGCATAGCATGTGCTGAGAGTAGATCTATAATTAGTTCCTACCAATCCCCCAACATTGTCAGTGAGTCCACTCACAATACAGGTTGCATAGCATATATTAAGCGGGGAATTATTACTATTGATTCCCACCATGCCACCTACGCACCAATACCCAATTACATTTCCGCTTGTATTGCATTCAGTGATCAGGGATTGATTGTTATTAGCTCCAACCAAACCGCCAACTTGAAAATGTCCATACACATTTACATTAATAACACTAAGAGCTTCAATGGTTGATCTGGAAGTAAATCCAAAAAGTCCGATGTAATTATCTATAGGTCTAATAATATACAGACCATCAATATTGTAATAAGCACCATTATAGGAACCTTGAAATCGAGAAGTATAATTTCCTATAGGACTGAATCCTTCACCATTATTCCAGGTCTGTGTATCACTGGCATCTATATCAGCAGTCTGCAAAAAATAACTAGTACTATCCCAAACCGCCTCAGTAGTACTCAACCACAAAAGGTTATCCAATGTCTCAATCAAATAAGGATCATTTTCTGTGCCAGCACCTTCAGCAGGAGTGCCATCAGCAAAAAGTAAAGAAAATATTGCCAAAGTGATTAATAAAATAATGTGCCCTTTCATTTTTGTTATCCTCCATTGTCCTAATTAATTTAGGATTATCATTTGTATATGTCAAGCAAAAAAAAATCTTTTATTATCAACCACCAGCCAACATAACGGCTACTCGACTGCACGACGGAGAGACTGCACGACGGAGAGACTGCACGACGGAGAGACTGCACGACGGAGAGACTGCATGACTGATAGACTACAGGACTTATAGACCAAATAAATAATAAACTCTTCTCTTTTCCGTCTTATACTTCTTAAGTTCGTTTTGTTCGTAATTGTTCGTTGCTATAAACCTCTTCTCTCTGTGTTCCACATTACATTTCGTCTCACGTCTCACGTCTCACTTCTCACGGATTGAAAATCCTCACATTACATTTCACGTCTCACTTCTCACGGATTGAAAATCCTTACATTCCATTCCCAATCACTCAATCTATGCCTTCCCATGCCGCACACTCTCAGAAGGTCATCTTTTTTCTTTATAGAGATTGATCAGGTGTTGAGCTTTAAGTTAATCTACTTTCTTTAGATTATCACTTTCAGCCAGCAGGTCTTTGGCAGCTAATAGTTTTTCCTGATAAAGAACTTGATTAGGCAGGTCATTAATAAATTTATAATATTTAATATATGCTTTATAAATGTAAATCTGCTCTATCAATGAGCATTCGGACAATTTTTTACTTGCTAAGAGCAGATTTTCATATGCTCTCTCCTGATTACCGGAATCAATATAAATATATACTATATTACAGATAGTTCGAATTACCTCATGCTTGATACCTGCTTTCAGTTTGATACTCAGAGCCTCCTGAAAATAATTCAAAGCATCAGGCAGTTCTTCTGTAATCTGGCAGATATGTCCAAGGTTCTGCAATATAATAGTTTTAATAATTAACTGATATTTCCGACTTGTCTAAGTGCTTGAAAAATATATAAGATATGTAAAAGAAAGCATTGACAAAAAGACCTC